>CAUPYN010000029.1:0-14272 GCA_963515575.1 uncultured Campylobacter sp. | reverse complement strand
TTTTGCATTTAGCGAGCTAAAAAACAAGGTCGAAGAGACGATAAATGCAAGCGAGCCAGAGCCCAAAGATACGCTAAATAAACTACTCGCCGCCGTGCAAGAAGAGCAAAATAAGGCCCAGCCAAAAGACGCCAATGCAAAAGCGCAAGATGCGCAAAATTTGGCTCAAAACTCCAAAATCATAAAAGAAGCGGTAAAAAACGAGGACGAGAAAGAGGCGAATTTAAAAGACGAAAAGCCAAACCTCAAAGCCGAAGGTGAGCTAAATTTAACCGCTGCAAAAAGCGAAAAATCGGGTCTCGGTCAAGACTCTAAAAAGATAAATTTGCAAAATTTGCTATTTCCGGAGCGCGAAAACGCTGAGGAGCAAATTTTAACCGAGACCCAAAGCGATAACGGCGAAAATAACGAACTAAACGCTATGGTAAAAGACGTCATCTCAAACGCCAAGGCGCAAACTAGAAATTTCCAAGCCGTGCGCGAAACGTTTGATAACTTTAGCTCAAATTTAAAAGAACAAGTCGCAGCATATAAATCGCCGTTTATGCGCTTTAACATCACGCTAAATCCGCTAAATTTGGGCGAAGTCGAGATCACGATGGTAAATCGCGGCAACAATCTGCACATAAATTTTAACTCAAACACGCAGACGATGAACCTCTTTTTACAAAATCAGGCCGAGTTTAAAAACAGCCTCGTAAACATGGGTTTTACCGAGCTTGAGATGAACTTTAGCGATCAAAATCAGCAAAAAAAAGAGCAAGGGCAAAAGAGCTACAAAGGCTCTAAATTTAATGCTGGCGGCGCAGAGCAAGGCGAAGCGGCGGCACCTCGTTTAGAGCTCGTCGTTCCGCGATACGTGTAAATTTGGAATCAAATTTGCTTAAGATATAAAAACTTAAAGGATATAAAGATGGCAAACGGACTAGAAACCAATAACTTCACGGTAAACAACCAAGCCGCTAAAAAATCGGCGGACGCCCTACAAAAGGCCGCAGGCACCAACCCAAACGCCCAGCTAGACAAGGACGCTTTTATGAAACTTCTTTTAACCGAGCTTCAGTATCAAGACCCGACAAGTCCGATGGATACGGAGAAAATGCTAACTCAAACCAGTCAGCTAGCCTCGCTTGAAATGCAAGAAAATACGAACAAAATGATGCAAAAGCTAGCCGATCAGCTAAAAAATAGCACAAATATGTACGCCGTCGGAGTGCTCGGCAAGATGGCTAAAATCGGCGATAGCGGTATCGTAAAAGAAGAGGGCTCGGGCGTCAAATTTGCGGGATTTTTAGAAAGCGCGGCAAAAGGCGGCACGATAAATATCAAAGACGGCACCGGCAAACTCGTAAGAAAGCTAGAATTCGGCCAAGCTAGCGCCGGAGCCAATACCTTTGAGTGGGACGGCAAGGATAGCGCCGGCAACGATGCTAGGGCCGGCTCATATACAGTCGAGATCAGCTACACCGATGCAGCGGGCAACGTCAAAAACGGCGGCGTAGGCAATTATCTCGTAGAAGGCGTCAAATTTATCGACGGTATCGCACAGGTAAAGGTCGGCGGACAATACGTCAGCATCGACAAAGTAAAAGAATTTACCGAGCCGAAAAAAGGATAGGACGATGGTAAGAAGCCTGTATAACGGCGTTAGCGGCGTCAGAACCCAGGGGTTTAGTATGGACGTGTGGGCGAACAATATCGCCAACATAAATAACGTCGGCTTTACCGCTTCGATACCGGAATTTAAGAGCATTTTTTACCAAACCTCCTTTGCTGCGGGCAACAACCCGACCCAAGACCAAATCGGTCTGGGCGCTACGGGTATGACGACCGCACTTAGCTTTTACAAGCAAGGTCCGTTTATGAAAACCGATAACGTTTTAGATATGGCGATCGGAGGCAAGGGATTTTTCGGCGTAACGAACGGCTCAGGCACATACTACACGCGCGCCGGTAGCTTTGGCGTAGACAAAGAAAGATATCTCGTAACAAATCAAGGCAACTACGTCCTAGGTACGCAAAATACGCTAACGCAGGTAACTCCAAGTCAGGGCGCGATAGAGGCTTTCGGTAGAGTAAACGGACGAGCCGCCGTCACGCAGGCCTACACGCTAGGCGCCGATACGACCGACCTTGACGTCGGCGACATCGGCTCTCAGGGCAAGATTCGCCTGCCGGAGTTTTTATATCTGCCGACTAAACCGACGTCGAAGGTTACCTTTAAAGGTAATCTCGACTCGTCTTTTAAAACCGAGCCTGCTACTTTGCCAGTAGACGCCGCAACCTATACGAGTAACATAGATAATGCCTCTAGAACTATAAATTTACGCGGACGAGTTACGCCTGACGCCGCGATAACTCGCCCCAGAAAAGGCGATCTCATCACCGTAACGGCAACCGACGCAAACGGTAAAACGGCTGAATTTAGCGCTCCGATCGACGAAAACGGCAACTGGAGCATAAGTCAAAAATTTGAAAGAGATTTTGATCTAACGACCGCTCCAAATTTGACTGCAAAAATAAACACTACTAAAGAAGCGGCAAATCAAGAAAAATTCGTAACCGAGCTTTTAAATGCGGACGGCACGAAAAATAAACTCGAGCTAACGCTAACAAAACGCGTACCTCAGAGCGCTAACGGTACGGTTTGGGATGCGGCGGCGACCGTAAAAGACGCAAGCGGCGCAACGATCTCAAATACTAACGGCGAGCTAAATTTCGATCACGAAGGTAGACTTGTTAGCTCTACTTTAAGCGCTCTAGATAATAACGGCTCGCAAATCGAGCTAGACTTTGGCACTCCTGCGGCTGCGGGTCAAATTTACTCAGGCGTTACTAGCACATCGCAAGCAAAAAGCATTTCGGTCGCCCAAAACGGCGTACATGAGGGGATTTTAAAGGATTATTACACCAACGACTCTGGAAATATCCTGGCCAAATTTACCAACGGAGAGGTTCGCTCCGTCGGCAAAGTCGCGCTCTATCACTTCCAAAACGAGCAAGGCCTTGCAAAAATGGGCGACAATATCTATTCGCAAAGCGCGAATTCCGGCGCGGCCTTTTTCTACAAAGACGCGGGTGGCAAAAGCATCTACGGCGCCAAACTGGCTAGTAGCACGCTAGAACAGTCAAACGTCGATCTAGCGCAGGCTCTAACGGAGGTCATCGTCACGCAAAAAGCCTACGACGCTAACGCCAAGAGTATCACGACTAGCAACGAAATGCTCCAACGCGCGATCGAGCTAAAACGCTAAATTTAACCCGCAAATTTGACGCGGGTTTTTAAATTTAGCCGCAACCGTAAAGCCAAATTTAACGCGATCAAGTAGCTTGCTTTTAAGATATCTAACATAAATTTTTAGCTAAAATCAGCCCCAAATTTTAGAAAACAAAGAAAAGGTATGAACCGAAAACGAATCTACAACCCTAGTTCAAACGAAAATTTGACCGATCGCCGCGTATTTAACGGCAATCCGCACGGTATTTTAAATTTCACCAAGGCAAAGTATCAGTGGGCGCTCAAGCTCTGGGACCTGATGGAGGCAAACACGTGGTTTCCAAAAGAGGTCGACACCACGGACGACGTACGCGACTACGCCTATAACCTCACGCAGGCCGAAAAGCGCATGTACGATCTAGTTTGGAGCCAGCTCATCTCGATGGATAGCTTTCAGACGAACAACCTAGCCGACAACATCAACCCATACATCACCGCGCCCGAGATCAACGCCTGCCTAGCGCGCCAAGCCTACGAAGAGGCCAACCACTCCAAGTCCTACGCCGTCATGGTCGAGGCCATCTGCGACAACACCGACCTGATCTACGAGATGGAAAAACACGACGAGGTTTTGCGCGAGAAAAACGACTACATATCAAGCGTTTACGAGGAGCTGGCAGGCGAAGTAACGGACGAGAAGCTACTGCTAGCCATGGTTGCAAATCAAATTTTAGAGGGTATTTATTTTTACAGCGGCTTTACGGCGATCTACGCGCTGGCTCGAGCGGGCAAGATGCTAGGCAGCGCGCAGATGATTCGCTTTATCCAGCGCGACGAGATCACGCATCTGCTGCTATTTCAAAACATGATAAATAGCGTCCGCACCGAGCGTCCCGATCTTTTCACGCCCCAAACCGAGGCTAAAATTTATGATATGTTCGAGCGCGCGGGCGAGCTTGAGATCAAATGGGGCAAATACATCACGCAAAACCAAATCATGGGCTTTACCGACGACATAATCGAGCAATACATCCGCTACCTCATTGATCAGCGCCTAGTTGCCATCGGCCTAAAACGCCGCTACAACGTCCCCCACCCGATCAAATGGGTTGATGATTTTGCTAAATTTAACGACCAAAAGAGTAACTTTTTCGAGGCGAAGGTGACAAATTACAGCAAGGGAAGCATCAGTTTTGACGACTTTTAGTCCAAATTTATACCCCATCGTCCTAACGGCGTCCTCTTGCTCCCAGCGTCAAGATGAGTTGCTCGAAAAAATCGCCGTCGCGCCCGAAAATTCGGTCATACTAGCCAGCGAGCTGTGCGTTAGCGGATATGATTTCGACGGATTTTTTAGCGGCGCAAACCGCGCGATGCTGGGCGGTTCGATCGGCAGCTTTGATGCTATACTTTTTGAAGCCCTGCAAGAAGCGCTAACTCCCGATAAATTCCTCGGTCTCACGCACCTAACGAGTCTAAACCGCGCCAAAGGACTCGCGCAAATTTCAATCACGCAGGCGCAAAAAAACGAAATTTACAACGAATTTATCCTGCTAAACAGCCAAAACGTCTTTTACACGCAAAACAAATCAAAGCTTTTTCGCCCAAATTTAGAGCACGAAATTTTCGCCACCGGAGACGACGGGACGATAAAACCTTTTGATTTTAAAGGGCTAAAAATCGGCGTTCTTATTTGCTTTGAGCTTAGATTTGCAAAGCTTTGGGCACAGCTAAAGGGCTGCGATATCATTTTGGTGCCCGCGATGTGGGGCAAGGCGCGCGATGATGCGTATTTTGCTCTTTGCAAGGCTCTAGCGCTTGCTAATAGCTGCTACGTCGTAGCCGCAAGCTCGCTTGATCTGGAGTTTTCAGGCGTGTTTTTGCCAAGCGGCGAATTTGCGAAAGAGGCCAAATTCGACGCAAATTTAATCCTTGAAACCAAACGAAATTTGGGGATTTTATGACTGCTCTAGAAAAATCAAAATGCACAAACATGGCCGACGAGATCGGCGATATACTCACTCTGACGCCCTCGCTTTATAAGGCGCTTTGCAACACTCCGCGCGAGATCTTTGCGCCCGTCACTCGCCACGCATACAGCCTAGACGCCCAACCAATCGGCGGCAATCAATGGATCAGCTCGCCTCTAACGGTCGCCAAAATGACGCTAGCGCTCGAAGCCGAAGACATCGACAACGCCCTAGAGATCGGCTGCGGCAGCGGCTATCAGGCGGCGATTTTGTCGCATTTGGCGCACAGGGTTTTTAGCGTCGAGCGTATCGAAAAGCTCGCAAGTGAAGCCAAAAAACGCTTCGAGGCGCTTGAAATACGCAACGTCCACGTGAGATTTGACGACGGAAACGTCGGTTGGAAAAGCTACGCGCCCTACGACCGCATTTTGCTCTCGGCAGCGGCGCAGCAGGTACCGCAGACGCTTTTTAACCAGCTAAAAAACGGCGGCATTTTAGTAGCCCCTATCGAAAAAAACGGCAAGCAGTTTATCGTCAAATTTACAAAAGACTCTCGCGGCGAGATAACGCAAAAGGCGCTTGACGAGTGCCTTTTCGTGCCGCTTTTGGGCGGGATAGAGTAGGGCAGAGCGTCAAATTTGACGCCTTTTTTCGCATTTAAAGTTTGCGGCGCAAATTTTGCTAGTCCCGCAAAGCCATAAATCCTAATTGTAAAACAAACCCAAACTAACCGAGGTAACTCGTAAAAGACATCTTAGTTAGAGTGCTCGGCTAAAAAATAAAGACGTAAGAAAATTGCTTTTTGTATGAGGCCTTTGAGGAATTTATCCGAAAGCAAACCCGTATCTTGCTCGTAAATTTACATTTTCGCGCCTAAATCGCTCGCTCTCGTCGCTAAATTTTGCGCTGTTTTTGGTCGCGGCGCCGTTAGCGTTCCTTGCCTCATCTACGCTTTTTGATTTGATTTTCGGGGCACGTTATTTTAAAATGCTCACGATTTACAAATCTTTGCTTACGCAAGCTTGGTTTAAAGTCTAAACGGGCTAAAACAAATCAACTCGCCGCCGCTCGCCAATTTAACGAAACCGCCTAAATTTGGCCGCGCTTAGAAGGTGCGCAGTTGCTGCTTGCCAGCGATTTGGAATATCCACTCGGCAGATTTTACGAAGCGTTTTACGACATCATCGCTCCAGCTAGATATAGCAAAATCATGATACGTAAGCGAGCCCAGTCGTAAAATCTCGGCCGCAACCGCTGCCAACGCCTTTTCGCCCAGCTCGCTTTTTAACTCGTTAAATTTATTTTGCCAGCCGCTTGGCGCGGCTGCGCCCCGCGCACTATCTAGCCATTTTAGAGCCTTGATGCTTAGGCTAAATTTACCATCAAAGCACGAGGCGTTTAGGATTTTATTTACGACTAGATAGCAGCCTTGGCGGTTTTTGGGGATAAAGTTTTTAAACAGCCGCACGCACCTTTCGTCGCCGTCTTTTACCTCGCAGGCTAGCTTTTTAAATACGGCTATATCGTGGTGAAATCCCTTGTCGTCGATGATACAAAGTAAATTTTGTATGATTTCCAGCTTTGCGTCGCCGTCCGCATGCGCGAAAATTTTATTTTGTTTCTCGATTTTTAGGGCGTTTTCTAGCAAATAGCCGTTTGGGGAGACGTAAAAATTATGCTTTAAGTACCGCGTAAGCGCCGTAAATTCGGCAAGGCAAAAGCTTGCTTCCGATATGCGCCGCTCTATCTCGTCGTGTAAAAATTTACTCATGATTCCGCAAATCCAAGAATCCAAATGCCCGCTTTGGATAATGTTGTTGTAGTAAATAAGCTTGGCTAAAACGAAATTTTGCGCGCTTTGGCTAAGGCTTGCGGAGAGAGTTTCTAGACGCGAGGCTAGATCTTTGATGACGTCGTCGCCAAAAAACATCTAGCTTGCTTTGCTTTTGTAAAAGTAGCAAAAACCAGCTCTAAACTGCGTCAAACTCGCTTTTAGAGAGGTTTAGCGCGCTTGCTAGGATTTTTGACTTTTCCTCATCGTCGCTCAAAAATTTAATATATTTCGCGTTTAGATTTTGTTGCATTCGTTTTCCTTCGTATCTATGTTTTGGTCGCTTTTTACGGCTTTTAAATGGATTCAAACAAGCCCTTATGTTTAGAAATCACTTAATTTTGAGTATCTTGCGTTAAAAGGGCAAAATTTGCAGCAAAGCTACTTTAAAGTTCGGCAAGGTCTGCCCGTAAAACGATAATGCTCGCAGGCGGCGTAAATTTAGCGTTTTTAGGCTGAAAATCGTATTTGAGCGGCTTATTTTTTATATGCGAGCAAATAAGATACATTCGGCAAAACGCGGCTTAGGCAAAAGCCCAAACCCGCTCTTGCCGTCTGCTGACAGCTTAGCGATTTCGGTAAGGCGTGCTAGTTTTTTACTCGCCCGCCGCTACACTTTGCCGGGTTTTGACGAGTTTGCCGCGTTTGACTAAAGCTAGGCAAATCATCCGCATGCGGCCAAAGACGTTAAATTTGGCGGTAGAGCCGCTTTAATAAGACTAAGGGCGGCCGAGTTTTAAATTTACTGGTTTTGATCGTATGAAATCTTTATGCGACTAAGTCGCAGACGTCGCAAGGCTGCTCGCGTGCCAAGCGCTAGGCGGTAGCGTTTCTGCCGCATTTATCCGTTTACGCGCAGTAGAGGGCGGAAATCTTTGTCGTAGATTGCTTGGCTGTAAATTTCGTAAAAGCGGCTGCGGTTTGTTTAAAATCACCCCGCTTGTTTAAAAACCATTCTGCGACGGCGTCTTGTTAAAAAGCTTGTTAAATTTAAAATCGCGCTTGCGTCTTGCCGCCAAATCAGCGTGGGGCGACGAATTTAGAAACGGCGTTTCCTACGACGTGCAAAATTTTAAAAACTCCCGAAATTTCTATATATATTTTACGCTCTTTTGCCCAGCTTTTGGCTTCTGTTCGCCCAAAATCCCGCCAGCAGCGCGCCTGAGACGTTATGCCAGATGCTAAAAATAGCGCCCGGAAGCGCGCTAAGCCCAGAGAAGTATTTAATCGCGAGCGCGACGCTAAGCCCCGAGTTTTGCATGCCGACTTCGATACTGATGGTGCGCGCGATCCGCTCATCAAACCCTAGCGCCCTAGCGCCTAGATATCCGCATATCAGCCCTGCCGCATTGTGCGCCATAACGGCGAAAACGACCGTTAGCCCGACCTTTTCGACGTTTGCGTGGTTAAGCGCTACGACGATCGCGATAATTAGCACGATAGCGCCGATCGAGACGGCGGGCAGGGCGCTTTGTAGGCGCGCTACGACGCGGTGCGCGAAGGTATTTAAACTAACGCCTACGGCTAGCGGTACGAGCGTGATTTTAACGAGGTCGATCAGCATGTCAGTCGCCGGTACCGGCACTTTTTGCCCGATATACAGCCACGTAAGCAGCGGCATCAATACGATGGATAGTAGCGTCGAGCATAGCGTCATACTCACCGACAGCGCGACGTTACCGCGAGCCAGATAGGTGATGACGTTACTCGCCGTCCCGCCCGCACTCGTGCCTACTAGCATCATGCCTGCGGTGAGTTCGTCGTTTAAATTTAATAACCTAGAAACGCCTAGCCCCGCCAGCGGCATGACGATAAATTGCAGCGCGACGCCCAGAATAAGCGCGCGCTTTTTGCTAAAAATGTCCGCAAAATCGCGCAACGTAAGCGTCATGCCCATTCCTAGCATTATCGTTATTAAAAGTGGCACTATGAGGGTTTTTAGCGGCGTAAAAACGCCTGGCAGCGCGTATCCTAGCGCGGCGCAAAGTAGCGCCGTAACCGGGAAAATAAAAGCGTTCATTTTTTTCCTTTAAGCTTCCCGCGCGCTTTTACGTTGCGGATCGCCTGAAATTTAGGGCGTATTTTAGCGAGTGAAAATTTAAGTGTCGGTAAAACCTGCTAAATTTCGGGCTTATTCGTCTCAAAACGGCGGCATAAGGCAAAGTGCGGTATAAATTTGCGCGAGCGCCCGAATAAGCGGCGTCAAAATCGTACAAAAATTTTGCGCCTAAGCGTTAAATTCTAATCAAAAAGCGAATTTTGCCTTGCTTTTATCGCGAAGCTTTTGCGGTGGATATCGCAGTATCCGCGCGTGGCGATCGCGCCCAGGTGGGCTTTCGTGCCGTAGCCTTTGTGCGCGGCAAAGCCGTATCCCCCGTAAACGCCGTCCCACGCCCTCATCAGCGCGTCGCGGCTTACTTTGGCTAGGATGCTTGCGGCGCTTACTTGTGCGACTTTGCCGTCGGCTTTGATCATCGTTTTTATGCCGGTGCCGTAGTTTGCGTTGCCGTCGTAGAGTAGCTCGCAGCCTGCAAAATGCGCCTTAAACAGCCGCAGCGCGCGTCTGAGGCACTCGCTAAGGCCTAGTTCGTCGATCTCTTTGTTTGAAAAATATGCGATAAGAAATTCCGAGCTTTTGATAATCTCGTGAAACAGCTCCTCTCGCCGCTTTTCAGTCAGTTTTTTTGAGTCGTTTAGGCCCGCTATCTCGCGTTTTAGTACGCATGCAGCTACTGCCATGGGGCCCGCCAGCGCACCGCGACCGGCTTCGTCGATACCGCAGATTTGGGCGTCAGATTTGTTTTTCATCGGTGTGTTTTTTGTCTTTTGGTAAAAATCAAATTCCTTCTAAAAGCATTGTAATGTTTTTGTAATATAAGCATATTCTCTTACCGCAATAAATATTAACTCTAGGGTTTACTCTGTTAGCTTATTTACGGTGTTATCAAAAATGTATTTTAGTAAATCGACCATTTTTTTCTGCTTTGCGTCTATAAGGCTTGTTAAAATATTATCTAAAGTTTTAATGTTTTTTGTACTTACAGAGCTTTGTTGTACCCAAAAAATTTCATAGCCAGTATCCATAACTGCGTCACAGGTCTTACCGCTACTTCTAGTTGCACAGATTATTATGTCGCAGTTTATTTTTTTAAAAATAGGTAGACTTTTGAAAATTCGAGAATTGGGATCGCCTTGGCTTTCTATTCCTATTTGTAATTTTTTTCCGTTATGAGTTAACTCATAAATTTTTACAATATCTCTATTTTCTTGTGGGGCTTTAAAACCTTGTTCTGCGTATTTTTTTATTTCTACGCTATATGTTTGTTGTATTATCTTATCAATCTCCTTGATAACGCTAGATTTTCCGCAATTAGCTATCCCGTGGAGAGCTATAATAACTTTTGCGCCCATAAATTACTCCTTGATAATGATTAAGATATTTCCATAAAATTATACTAAGGCAATAGATAAATTTGCCTAAAACAGCCCGAAATTTTGTTTTAGGTGTTCTTTTACGAGCTCAAGCGGTAGCGAAACTTCGCTATTTTTACCACCGATCGCACCGTCAAAAAACGTAATGCCGCTTGGCGAAAGCGTAAAATTTTCGCTCGGAGTTATCTTTTCTTTTGCGAAAATCGCGGTCAAATTTGCGCCATTTAGATCCTTAAAAACGTCGCTTAAATTTATCTTTTTTTGGTTTTTGAGCCAGACTGTTTTGCAGATTTTCCCGCTTGCGCCTAGTTCGCAGACGCTTCTTATTTTGCCGTTTTGATACTCGAGGTTATTTAGTGCATTTGCGGCGCTGTTAGAGGAGTCTTTGAGCCATGCCGACTTAAATTTTTCAAGCTTTGCGGCGAGGGATTTTTTGTTATTTTGTGCAAATTTAGGCGAGTAAAAGTCGCTAGCGACGACTTCAAATCGCGCCCCGTCTTGCCTGGTCTCTTGCAGTCCGAGCGCGGTAAAATCATAGCTCGCGACCTGTTTTAGCACGACTTTTCGTGCCTTGCCTCTGATCGCTAGCTTGCCCGTTAGTTCGCCGCTATCCGCTTTTACGCTTAGATTTAGCCACTCGGTGACCGCATTTACGGCAGTTATATCGGCGCCCGATTTTTCGATGCTGCCCTTACTAAAATCGTATCTAGCGCCCTCAAAAAATGCGTGTCCTTGAAATTTTGGCGGTAAAACGACGCCCTTATCGCTAAAATTTTCAAACTCGGCTTCAAGCTCGCTGATGTAGAGCTCAAATTTGCTCCCGTCGGCCTCGCCTGCAAATTTATAAATTTTGCCCTCATTTTCGTGCCTGATCTCGTAGCCTAGCGCCAAAATGCAGGCTAAAAATATCGCCGCAACCGCTCTCATAACCGCTCCTTTTATATGCCTAGCGCCCAGCGAGAAAACGGCGCGACTTCGCATTTTATGCCCTCTACGCTCGTCTCGCCCGAGTTTGCCACGCTGATTGCCTGTAGCCTATTTATACCTAAATTTTTTAAATTTGCATGCAGTTTTTTAAATTTTAAAAAGACCAAATCCGCATCGCTAAACGGTGAGCAAATGATCGCAAGTTTCCTTTTTGGTAGGAAAAAATCAAGCTCCTTGGTGTAAAAAATCCGCTCGTTAAATTTAGCTAGCTCGCAAAAAACCGTGTTGTTAAAGTTTTTAGCGAAGTCCTTTTTTAGGCTCAGCGCGCTTTTAAATGCAAAGTCGTTAAAATAGAGCCTCTTTGCGGCGTTTGGCTCGTTAAATTTCTCTACCAGGCTAACCGCATTCATGTTTTCAAGCTCGCTAAGCGCGCCGTAGACGCTATCTTTCGAGATTTTTCGGGCGGATTTTAGCGTGCTAAAAATCTCAAAAACGCTCACGTTTTGCGCCTGAGCTTTCGCACACTCTTTTAGAACGGCCAGTTGCGTGGCGGAGAGTGAGGATTTTAGCATGGTTTGTAGATTTGCCGCGACATTTTCGGCATCGTAAAAGGCCGATGCGGGGCTCCTGCCGTGGAGCAAAAAGTGGCTAAAAAGCGTATCGGGATCGATCTTTTTTGAAAAAAAAGCGATAAACTCCTCATAGTCTAAAAAATCCAAATTTAGCTCGCTAAATCCGCTCAAATTTGCGTCTTTAAACCGCGAAGCGACGATAAAATTTGATAAATTTAGCTCTAAAATCGGCTCAAATTTTTCCTGAAATCTCTGCTCGAAATCATCGATCGCTAGAGCTTTTATCTGCGGATTTTGGCGTAAAAACTCGGGCAAATTTGACAAAATATCATCCGCATCTATGCGAAGGTCGCCTAAATTTACATATAAAAACTCTTTGCTCTCGCATGCGGCTAAAAAGCCCGCGATTAGAGATGTTTTGCCGCTTCCTATACCGCCTTTTATCAGCGTTTTTGGTGCCGTGATCTCAAATTTTCTATTTATAAATTTGACGTTTTTCGGCGGATTTTGATAAAGCGCGTTTAGAGCTTGCATTTTTAGCCTTTAAAATTTGGAAAATTATAGCAAAGTTTCCTTGTAAAGAGGAAGATAATTAAAATTTGACTCCAAAAAACAAGGGTAAATTTAACGATTTTTAAGGGGGGGGGTATAGAATGCGTTAAATTTTTATTTGAAAGGCGGATATTATGAAAAAAATTACGATTTTTTGCCTAATGTTAATAAGTGCTTTGGCGATAGACAATCCGATGGCAAATATACTAAAGGACTATGAAAACAAGTGTAATGCCGGAGACGAGATGGTGTGCGGCGTGGTGGGCGGAGTTTATGATTTTGCCTTTGAGGTGTACGGGGTAAAGCAAGACTACGGCAAGGCGATGAAATTTTATAAAAAGGGCTGCGATAATGGAAACTACAGGTCGTGCAATAATCTAGGCTTTATGTACGAAAATGAAAAAGGCGTAAAACTAGACTATAAAAAGACGTTTGAGTTATATACTAAGTCTTGCGACATCGGAAACGACGCGCTTGGTTGTAGAAATCTCGGATTTTTGTATATCAATAAGCATGTTTCAGACATAAATGAGAAGCAAGCGTTTTTGGAAGGATTTGGGCGTGTTAAAAAAAGCTGCGACATCACGCCGGATTTTACTGCTTGCAGCTTTTTGGGCGATGTATATTTAGAAATAAATGAGAAAAACGACGCGATGAAATATTATCAAAGAGCATGTGCTGCCGGGGCTACCGATAATGTTGTTCAATCTTTTGAAGAAGGCGTTAAGCTTTGGCAACTCACCTGCGCAATGTACGAACTTTTAAAGCAAGACTCAAGATGATTATTTAAAATTTGGACACGATTTTTATCTGTCCAAATTTACCCCAAATCAAATTTAAATATTTCGCTTCAAATTTTCAGCCAAATTTGCAAAAACTTCCTTATAAAAAGGAAATAATTTTATTAAATTTCATTAAATTAGCTCAAAATATTGACATTAAAAAGCCATTTGGATAAAATCCGAGTCTCTTACACAAGTAAGAAGTGTCGTATGTTTGCGACAAGTTCTATTCAAAGGAAAGAAAATGGAAAGAATCAGGCTTAAGCTTAAAGCTTATGACCATAGAGTTCTCGACCGCACAGTTGCAGCCATAGTAGAAGCTGTCAAACGAACGGGCGCCGACGTCAGAGGTCCGGTGCCGATGCCTACGAAGATCAAACGCTACACGGTCTTAAAATCACCACACATCAACAAAGACTCACGCGAGCAGTTTGAAATGAGAATTCACGCTAGAATGCTAGATATCGTAGCGGCTACGCCCGATACCGTCGACTCGCTAACAAAGCTTGACTTAGCCCCTGAGGTTAACGTCGAAGTCCGCGCGATGGGCAAATAAAGGCGAGGTGAAAGATGGAATATATCGTAGAAAAAATAGGCATGAGCAGAACGGTAAACAACCCAAGCATCCCCGTTACGCTTCTAAAGGTCGTAAACGCTAAAGTTTGCGAAGTGAGCGAATGCGGCTGCGCTATAGTAGCTTATGCTAAAGGTAAAGCAAAAAATAAAGCCATAGAGGGTCAGCAAAAAAAATATAGCCTAACGGCGGAATTTAATAAATTCGCAACCCTACAAGTCGCCAATAAAGAGGCGGGCGATCTTGATATTAGTCCGCTTAGCTCGGCTAAAATTTTAAAAGTTAGCTTCAGCTCAAAAGGTAAAGGCTATCAAGGCGTCGTAAAAAGACACGGCTTTGCGGGCGGTCCAAAAAGCCACGGTTCTCGCTTCCACAAAAGACACGGCTCTATCGGTAACCGCGAGTGGCCGGGACG
>CAUPYN010000028.1:0-14609 GCA_963515575.1 uncultured Campylobacter sp. | reverse complement strand
CCTATTATGTTACACTAAGCGTAAATTGTAGCGAAGTAAAAGGAAAATTATGTTTAAACGTTTTAGAAGGCTCAGGATAAATCCCGCGATCAGGGAAATGGTGCGTGAAACTAGCGTTGCGGCGAGCGATTTCATCTATCCGCTTTTTATCGTCGAGGGCAAAAGTATAAAAAAAGAGATAAGCTCGATGCCGGGCGTCTTTCAGATGAGTTTGGATGAAATTTTAAAAGAGTGCGAAATCGTGCGAAATTTGGGCATAAAAGCGGTTATTTTATTTGGAATCCCTAGCCTAAAAGATAGCGTAGGTAGCGACGCTCTGAGCGATGATGGTATCATAGCGACCGCGCTGCGAGCGATAAAGGATAAATTCCCTGGTCTAGTCGTGATAACCGATCTTTGCTTTTGCGAGTACACCGATCACGGCCACTGCGGTATCCTAGATCACGTCCATCAGACCGTCGATAACGACGCGACTCTGGAGATCTCTGCTAAACAAGCGCTGATCCACGCTAGAAACGGCGCCGATATGATCGCTCCAAGCGGTATGATGGACGGCATCATCGCTACTTTGCGCGGGGCGCTGGATTTGAGCGGATATGAAAATTTGCCGATTATGGCGTATTCGACCAAATTTGCTTCGGCATACTACGGGCCGTTTCGCGACGTGGCCGAGAGCGCGCCGAGCTTTGGCGATAGAAAAAGCTACCAGATGGATCCCTCAAACCGCCTAGAGGCCGTGAGTGAGAGCCTAGAGGACGAGGCGCAGGGTGCCGATATCTTGATGGTAAAGCCCGCCCTTGCGTATCTAGACATCATCCGCGATCTACGCGAAGCGACGAGACTGCCGATCTGCGCGTATAACGTGAGCGGCGAATACGCTCTGCTAAAAGCTGCGGCAAAAGCCGGCGTCATCGACTACGAACGCGTGATGATGGAGACGTTGGTCGGTTTTAAGAGGGCGGGGGCGGATATGATAATAAGCTATCACGCCAAAGAAGCCTCCGCTTTACTAAGAAAATAGCGGCTTGTCTCGCGAGTATCTTTGCTTGATTTCGCAAATTTCGCCCTGCGATAGGCTACGTGCCTTATCTTGGGACGAAATTTACTTCAAAACAAGCAAATCTATCTCACGATACTCCGCCTTGTAAATTTTATGGGCAAATTTGGGAATTTAAAGGGGGCAAAATGCGGCACTTTTTGACGTTAAACGATTTTAGCAAAGACGAAATCATAGAAATTTTAAATTTGGGTTTGCAGATAAAAAAAGAGGCAAAGGCACGAGATTTTAAGCCGTATCTAAAAGATCAAAAATTAGCGATGATATTTGAAAAAAGCTCGACTAGAACGCGCGTAAGCTTTGACGTGGGGATGAACGAGCTTGGCGGACATGCGCTGTTTCTTAGCTCGAGCGATATCCAGATCGGGCGCGGAGAGCCGATAAAAGACACCGCGCGCGTGATCTCGCGAATGTGCGATCTTATAATGGCTCGCGTTAATCGCCACGAGACGTTAGAGGAGCTTGCCAAATTTAGCCGCGTACCCGTAATAAACGGCCTTAGCGATAAATTTCACCCAGCGCAGCTGATGGCTGATCTCATGACAGCGGTCGAATGCGGGCTAAAAATAGACGAGATAAAAGCGGCGTTCGTGGGCGACGGCAACAACATGGCTCACTCGTGGCTGATGCTAGCTAGCAAGCTAGGTTTTGAGCTAAGGATCGCTACGCCAAAGGGCTACGAGACGGACGGCGAAATCCTAAATTTAGCGATGAAAAACGCTCAAATTTCGGGAGCTAAAATTTATCTAACTCAGGACGTAAAAGAAGCCGTCTCGGGCGCTAACCTCGTCACTACCGACACCTGGGTCTCGATGGGGCAAGAGGCGGAAAAAGAAAAGCGCCTGAGGGATTTTGCCGGATTTTGCGTGGATGAAAATTTGATGAAATTAGCCGCGCCGCGGGCGATATTTTTGCACTGCTTGCCGGCCTACCGCGGATACGAGGTGAGCGAGGCGGTGTTTGAGGCGCATGCGGATGAGATTTTTGCCGAGGCGGAAAATAGACTGCACGCGCAAAAAGGCGTGATGGTGTGGCTAGATAGGCATCGAAACGGGTAAGTTAAGGAAGTAAATGAAAGAAAAGAATCTACAAAAAACATACGAAAAAATAGATGAAATCTCAGGCGAGCTCGGGATAAAAGATGGCGAAAAAACGATATTTGAGATCGTGCCGACAAGCGATCCTAACCAAATGAGCCTCAGCCTAAAAAGCGGCTCGTGGAATGGAGTGGAGCCGTGGTTCGGCATTGACGAAAATCAAAATTTACACACGATGGTTTCGTTAAAATCGCTCTCGCAGCTCATCGAAGCTTATCGCAACGTCCAAAAGGAAAATTTCGAGCTAAGGCTTGAAAAGACGATCTGGCAGAACGTACCGATAGATTTCGCCGACGTTTGGGTCGTGGCGATGGACGAGATACGAAAGATCGCCGCAAAAAATAAAAACAAAAAAAGCATCGACGTAAATTTGGAAAAACTGGTAAAAGGTATCAAAAAGCAGTATCCGAATTTGTTCGTCGATATGCAGAATTTAATGAAAAACGCAAGGAATAAAACGCTATGATAGATTTTGACGCTTACGTGAAGTATTCGCGCCCGGGGCCGCGCTACACGAGCTATCCAACCGCGCCCGAGTTTAGCGATAAATTTGGTTACGAAGACTACCTGCGGGAGCTAAAAAACCGCGACGCCTCGCGCCCGCTTTCGCTTTATTTGCACCTGCCGTTTTGCCGCAGCGCCTGTTATTTTTGCGGTTGCAACGTAATTTATACGAGCAAAGAGGACCGCAAAATGCGGTACATGCAGTATCTGCAAAAAGAGCTCGATCTACTGGCGGTAAATCTCGACACGAGCGCGCCCGTGCTGCAAATGCACTTTGGCGGCGGCACTCCGACGTTTTACGGCGCGGATCAGCTCGATGAAATCATAAAAATGATAAAGGCTAAATTTAAAAATTTCTCGCCAGAGGCTGAAATCAGCTGCGAAATAGATCCGAGATTTTTAACATCCGAACAGCTTGACGTGCTCGTCTCTCACGGCTTTAACCGCATCAGCTACGGCGTGCAGGACTTTGACGAGCGCGTGCAAAAAGAGATCCACCGCATCCAGCCCTACGAGATCACCAAAAACGCGGTAGATATGGCGCGCGCTAAGGGTATAAACTCGATAAATATGGACCTGATCTACGGCCTTCCGTATCAGACGCTAGAGAGTTTTAAAGCGACGCTGGATAAGGCCTTGACGCTGTCTCCCGACCGCCTGGCGGTGTTTAACTACGCGCACGTGCCGTGGATAAAAAAATCTATGCGCAAATTTGACGAAGCTACGCTGCCTAGCCCTAAAACCAAGCTTGAAATTTTAAAATACACGGCCGAGTTTTTTATCAAAAACGGCTACAAAATGATCGGCATGGATCACTTTGCAAAGCCGGGCGACGAGCTTTTTGCAGCGCTAGCTAACGGCACGCTTCATCGCAACTTCCAAGGCTACACGACTAAGGGCGGAGCCGATCTCATCGGCATCGGGCTAACTAGCATCGGCGAGGGGCAAAGATACTACGCGCAAAATTTCAAGGACATGGATGAATACGAAAAAGCCTTAGATAGTGGCATTTTGCCGTATTGCAAGGGTATTTATCTAAACGATGACGATCTAATCAGAAAAGCCGTGATCATGAGCCTGATGAGTAACTTTGCGCTTGATATCAAGGCGGTCGAGGCCAAATTTGACATCAAATTTTTCGAGTATTTTAAAGAGGATTTAGAAGAGCTTAAAAATTTGAGCGAATTCGTAACCGTAACGCCCGAAAAAATCAGCGTAAACGAGACCGGCACGCTGATCATCCGCAATATCGCGATGTGCTTTGACGCGTATTTGAAAAAAATACCGGAAAATTTACGCCGATTTTCTAAAACGGTTTGATGGGCGGATATGTTTAAATTTAGCGAAATTTCAGATAAATGCGTAAAATGCGGCAAATGTATCCAGGTCTGCACGATCCACAAGATAAACTCCGACGAGACGACCTCTCCGCGCGGCTTTTTAGACCTAGTAGGCGCTTACGAGCGCGGCGAGCTAAAACTCGATAAAAGCGCAAAAAATATCTTTGAGAGCTGCTTTTTATGCACGAGCTGCGTCGAGGTATGTCCAAACTCCTTGCGCGTGGATACGGCGATAGAAAACGTCCGTCGCGACATCGCCGATAAATTTGGCATCGCGTGGTACAAAAAGGCGTTTTTTTGGCTACTGCGCCACCGCGCGGTAATGGATTTGGCGGCAAAGCTTGGCTACGTGTTTCAAAGCTGCGCGTTTAAGATCAGGGAAGGCACGATGAGCCCGAGGTTTAGCCTGCCGATGGTGAAAAAAGAGCGGCTTTTGCCCACTGCTAGCAAAAAGAGCTTTTTAAACTCGCACGCCGAGTTTATCGATAACGGCGGTGATAAAACAATCGGCGTTTTCATCGGCTGTATGGGAAACTACGCATATACTGGTATCGGCGAGGCTTTGGTTAAGATAGCGCGCGAGCTAGGGTTAAATTTAAATTTGATGAAAAAGCAGGCCTGTTGCGGCGCGCCGGCGTATTTTACGGGGGATTTTGCGACGGTCGAGGTTTTAGCGAAGCGAAATATCGAATATTTTGAAAAGATGCTGGGCGAACTAGACGCCATCATCGTGCCCGAGGCGACCTGTTCGGCGATGATAAAGATCGACTACGAGCACTTTTTTCATGATGACGAGCAGTGGCGAGAGCGTGCAAAAGCTGTGAGCAAGAAGATATTTTTAGCAACGGAGTATTTTGAAAAATTTACGAATTTGGCTGAAATTTTGGCTAAAAAAGGCAAAAATCTAACATCCGTAACCTATCACGACCCTTGTCACGCTAGAAAAATGCAAGGCGTCTTTAAAGAGCCTCGCAAACTGCTCGCTCAAAACTACGAAATGACTGAAATGGACGATCCAAGCGAGTGCTGCGGTTTTGGTGGAGTGACGATGCAGTCTGAA
Organism: uncultured Campylobacter sp.; assembly: GCA_963515575.1. Classification (GTDB taxonomy): domain Bacteria; phylum Campylobacterota; class Campylobacteria; order Campylobacterales; family Campylobacteraceae; genus Campylobacter_A. The sequence goes on along the minus strand of CAUPYN010000028.1, from coordinate 9,551 downwards.
AAATATCACCTAAGCCGCGCGGCCGGACAAAGAAAATCAGAGATGATAAAAAACTCGGGCGCAAAGATCGTAAGCGCGGAGTGTAGCGCCTGTAAAATGCAAATTTCAAATGCGCTACATATCGGCGGCTCGGACGTGAAATGCGAGAATCCTATCGAACTCATAGCAAGAGCGCTGGGGTAGGGCATCCGGTCAAATTTATCACAATTTTATTCATTGTCGTATATAATCCAAAACAGTTAAATTTGCTGCAAGCAAAAAGGAGAAGCATGAAAAAAATCGTCGTTGTTTTTTTATTGCTTTGCAGCGTTTTACTCGCAAATATCGAATATAATATCTTCGTAAGCGCATTTGGCGACGACGTAACGCAAGAATCCATAGAACGCGAGCGAGCCGATATAGAGCGTAAAGTCGCTAAGATAGACGGCGTAAAAGCCGTAGTTAGCGGTAGATTCGGTAGGTACCGCTCTATAGCGGTCAAAACGCGGGCCATGAATAAAAACGATATTAAGGTTCTGACGCAAAAGATTAAGGCGGCTGGATTTAAGGAGGCTTATGCGCTAGTCGCCAAAGAAGATGAGGCTCAAACAGGTATCGTAGAGAAAAAGCCAAGCGAGGAAAGGCCGCCTACGAAACCGCGTTCAAAACTTAGAAAAGATTTAAAATTTAAAGAAGCTCCAGAGCCTATGGGCTAAAGAAAAATTCGGACTACAGGCATATTTTTATAAAAATAATGTAAAACGTGACTATTTTTTACAAAAGTCTTGACTTTGAGAAGAAATTGGGCTATAATCCAACTTTCACAAATCAGGATGCTGGTGTAGCTCAGTTGGTAGAGCTACTGCCTTGTAAGCAGTGGGTCGGCGGTTCAAGTCCGTTCACCAGCTCCATTTCATAACAGTGTTTGACCAGAAATACCATTAAGCATTTATAATTTAAAATTAATTAGGGTGAGATACTCAAGCGGCCAACGAGGGCAGACTGTAAATCTGCTGACTATGTCTTCCGTGGTTCGAATCCACGTCTCACCACCATGCTATATGCGGGAGTAGCTCAGTTGGCTAGAGCATCAGCCTTCCAAGCTGAGGGTCGCGGGTTCGAGCCCCGTTTCCCGCTCCAAAATTTGGGAAAGTAAACTGGGAGCTGTATCTAGATTTTACTAAACACAGTTATTCCATCTTTATTTTCATGAATTTTTAGTTGTTTGTATGTTGATTAAAATCATCTCAGCCAAGCGTTTTTCGCTCATATGGCTCAGAGGTAGAGCACTTCCTTGGTAAGGAAGAGGTCGCGGGTTCAAGTCCCGCTATGAGCTCCATGGTTTTAGAGAAATTAGACATAAATTTGAGTTAAAAACAAATCATTACGGAGGAAGAGATGGCAAAAGAAAAATTTTCACGTAACAAGCCACACGTAAACATTGGTACTATCGGTCACGTTGACCATGGTAAAACAACATTGACAGCTGCGATTTCCGCTGTTCTTTCAAGAAAAGGTCTTGCAGAGCTAAAAGACTATGATAATATCGATAACGCTCCTGAAGAAAAAGAGCGCGGCATTACCATTGCTACTTCTCATATCGAGTACGAAACCGAAAATCGCCACTATGCGCATGTTGACTGCCCGGGTCACGCCGACTATGTTAAAAATATGATTACAGGTGCAGCGCAAATGGACGGTGCGATTCTAGTCGTATCTGCTGCTGACGGCCCGATGCCTCAAACTAGAGAGCATATTCTACTATCTCGTCAAGTAGGCGTTCCTTATATCGTTGTATTTATGAATAAGGCTGATATGGTTGACGATGCGGAGCTTCTTGAGCTAGTCGAGATGGAAATTCGTGAACTTCTAAACGAGTACGACTTCCCTGGTGACGATACCCCGATCGTAGCAGGCTCGGCTCTACAAGCTCTTAATGAGGCTAAGGCTGGAACAGACGGCGAATGGTCTGCAAAGGTTCTTGAGCTTATGGCTAGAGTTGATGAGTATATTCCAACTCCGGTTCGCGCAACAGATAAAGATTTCTTGATGCCTATTGAGGACGTTTTCTCTATTTCTGGTCGCGGTACGGTTGTTACCGGTAGAATTGAAAAAGGTGTGGTAAAAGTCGGCGATACCATCGAAATCGTAGGTATTAGACCAACTCAAACTACTACTGTTACCGGTGTCGAAATGTTTAGAAAAGAGATGGATCAAGGCGAGGCAGGCGACAATGTAGGCGTTCTTCTAAGAGGCACAAAAAAAGAAGACGTTGAGCGCGGTATGGTTCTTTGCAAACCTAAATCAATTACTCCTCACACTAAATTTGAGGGCGAAGTTTATATTTTAACAAAAGAAGAAGGTGGACGCCATACCCCATTCTTTAACAACTATAGACCGCAGTTCTATGTAAGAACGACTGATGTTACAGGTTCTATCACTCTTCCAGAAGGAACAGAGATGGTTATGCCTGGTGATAACCTAAAGATAACTGTTGAGCTTATTGCGCCAGTTGCTCTTGAAGAGGGAACTCGCTTTGCGATCCGTGAAGGCGGTAGAACAGTCGGTTCAGGCGTTGTTTCTAAGATTCTAGCATAATTTAATTTTATATTTTGGCGGAGTTTTTCTCCGCTTTTTTGAAGGGAATTTATGGCAAAAGGTAACAGAATAAAAGTTGGTCTTAAATGTTCTGAATCAGGTGATATAAATTATACTACGGTAAAAAATAGTAAAACAACAACTGAAAAATTGGAATTAAAAAAATATTGCCCAAGACTAAAAAAACATACTATTCATAAAGAAGTAAAATTAAAGAGCTAAGGCTTTTAGGGCAATAGCTCCAACGGTAGAGCGCTGGATTCCAAATCCAATGGTTGGGGGTTCGAATCCCTCTTGCCCTGCCATCAGAAGGTTGAAAATGGAAAAAATAATAAGTTATATCAAGCTTTCTCGTGCAGAGATTGAAAAGGTAATTTTTCCACTCAAAGAGCAAATTAGGAATGCTTTTATAACGGTTTTTGCTGTAGTAGCTATTGTCTCACTTTTTTTAGCTCTTGTTGATGTCATTATGTCTTTTTCTGTTTCAAAGCTTATTTAAGGTTGAATGTATGGCACACAAATGGTATGCAATTCAAACTTATGCGGGTAGCGAAATGAGCGTAAAAAGAGCTATTGAAAATTTGGTTAGAGATAATCACATTGAAGAACAACTAAAAGAAATTATAGTTCCTACTGAAGATGTAATAGAAATAAAAAATGGCAAGAAAAAAATAAATGAGAGAAGTCTTTATCCTGGGTATGTTTTTGCATATCTTGATTTAGATACCGCTCTTTGGCATAAGATACAATCTCTTCCTAAGGTAGGTAGATTTATAGGTGAGGCTAAAAAGCCTACGCCTTTGAGTGAAAAAGATATTAATTTAATTTTGGAAAAGGTTCAAAAACGTGCTGCTCCTAAGCCAAAGATTTTCTTTGATAATGGAGAAAATGTTCGTATTACCGAGGGGCCTTTCGCAAATTTTACCGGAATAGTAGAAGAGTACGATATGATACACGGCAAGTTAAAGTTGAATGTTTCAATATTTGGTAGAAGTACTCCAGTTGAAATTTTATATTCACAAGTTGAGAAGATAGTATAAGGAGAAGTTTATGGCTAAAAAGGTTGTAGGCGAAATTAAATTGCATATTGCTGCTGCAAAAGCAAATCCAAGTCCTCCAGTAGGTCCGGCTCTTGGTCAGCAAGGTGTAAATATTATGGAATTTTGCAAAGCTTTTAATGAAAGAACTAAGGATATGGCCGGATTTAGAGTACCGGTCGTTATTACAGTATATGTAGACAAAAGTTTTACTTTTATCACAAAACAGCCACCTGCAACGGACCTAATCAAAAAAGCTGCAGGTATAGAAAAAGGTTCGGATAATCCGTTAAAAAATAAAGTAGCTAAGCTTACAAAAGCCCAGGTACTTGAGATAGTTGAGAAAAAAATTGCCGACTTAAATACTAAAGATAGAGAGCAAGCAGCTAAAATTATTGCTGGTTCAGCTCGCTCAATAGGTATTACGGTAGTAGATTAATCCTTTTACCACATAAGGGTTTTATTAAAGCTAAATTTATAGCACGCGTTAATATCTAATTAGCGCGTGTATTTTAAATTTAGCAATGTGGAAGCATAAAAATTGTAAATGCGGAGAAATCAATGTCAAAAAAAACTACAAAAAGATTTAGTAAGCTGCTTGAAAAAGTTGATACTACTAAAAATTATTCTTTAGCTGAAGCTATTGATACCATAAAACAACTAAAAAGTGCGAAATTTGACGAAACCGTTGAAATTGCTTTGAAACTTAATGTTGATCCAAGACATGCAGATCAGATGGTTAGAGGCTCGGTTGTACTTCCTGCAGGAACCGGCAAAACCGTTCGCGTAGCTGTTATAGCAAAAGATGCGAAAGCTGACGAAGCAAAAGCTGCTGGCGCCGACATAGTCGGTAGCGATGAACTTGTTGAGGATATCCAAAAAGGAATTATGAATTTCGATGTTCTTATTGCTACTCCAAATTTAATGGGGCTAGTCGGTAAAGTAGGACGAATTTTGGGGCCAAAAGGGCTTATGCCAAACCCAAAAACAGGCACTGTTACTATGGATGTAGCTCAAGCAGTTAATAACGCAAAAAGTGGTCAAGTAAATTTCCGCGTAGATAAGCAAGGAAATATACATGCCGGCCTCGGTAAGGTTAGCTTTTCAAAAGAGCAGTTAAACGATAACATTTTAACTCTTATTAAGGCGGTAAATAGACAAAAACCTGCAGCGGCAAAAGGTAGATATATTAAGAGCGCCGCTTTATCATTAACTATGAGCCCTTCTGTTTTACTCGAGACTCAAGAGCTTATGGATCTACGCTAATTTTTAGCTAAAAAATTTTTATCTTAGATTGGAGATAGCAGAGGCTTTTGCTTAATCGTGCTTTTATGCCGCTCTGCTTGAAATCGCTAGTCGGAAAGGAGAAAAAACTAGATGACGAGAAATGAAAAATCTGAAATAATCAGTAAACTTGAGGCTGAATTTAAAGAAAATGAAGCGATTATAGTTTGCGATTACCGCGGTCTTAGCACTAAAAAGCTAGAGGCCTTGAGAGATGCAGCTAGAGTTTTAAATGTAAAAGTTCAAATCGTAAAGAATACTCTTGCAAATATTGCTCTTAATAATATCGGAAAATCCGGTATGATTTTGAAAGATACTAATATCTTTATCTGGGGCGATCAGCTTTCAGCTACTAAAGTTGCGGCTAAATTTGAAGAAACAAATAGCGAACTATTCAAAATCAAGACCGCTCATATTGATGGTGAAGTTGCAAGTGTTGAGAAAGTCAAGGCTCTATCTAAGATTCCTAGCCGTGATGAGTTGCTTGCGATGCGTTAGCAAGTTTGGAATGCGACTATCCAAAATAACACTATTGGACTAAATGCGCTTAAAGAGAAAAAAGAAAAATCAGCATAAAAGGATAAGAAATGGCAATTACTAAAGAGGACGTATTGGAATTTATCTCTAATCTTTCAGTATTAGAGCTAAGCGAATTAGTAAAAGAATTTGAAGAGAAATTCGGCGTAAGCGCTGCTCCGGTAATGGTAGCAGGCGGCGCAGCAGCAGGCGGCGCAGCTGATGCAGCTGAGGAGAAAACAGAATTTAACGTTGTTCTAGTTGATGGCGGCGACAAGAAAATCAACGTTATTAAAGTCGTTCGCGCTCTTACTGGCCTTGGTCTTAAAGAGGCTAAAGACGCGGTTGAGCAAACTCCTTCCGTTATTAAAGAAGGTATTAGTAAGGATGAGGCTGAAGCAGCTAAAAAAGAGCTTGAGGAAGCTGGCGCTAAAGTCGAACTTAAATAATTTTACTTATTTTTACAGAGGAGGCAATGCCTCCTTATTTAATTTTTATAAAGATGCCGCAGACGTGCGGTTATTTACTTTCTTTCAACTTATACCAATGAGGTAGAATATGCTAAATAGTTTATACTCAGGAAATCGTCTTAGGGTTGATTTTTCAAATGTCGTCAAAGAGATCGATGTTCCTAACCTGCTACAATTACAAAAAAAGAGTTTTGACCAGTTTCTAAACGTAGATAAAAATCAAGGCGAAAGCGGTATAGAAAAAGTTTTCAAATCGATATTTCCTATACATGATCCTCAAAACCGCTTAAGCCTGGAATACGTAAGCTCTGAAATCGGAAAACCAAAATATACGATCAGAGAGTGCATGGAGCGAGGGCTTACTTATTCTGTAAATTTAAAGATGAAAGTAAGGCTGATTGTTCATGAAAGAGATGAAAAAACAGGCGAGAAGATCGGCATAAAAGATATAAAAGAGCAAGAAATTTTCGTTCGCGAAATTCCTTTAATGACGGATAGAATTTCATTTATTATTAACGGCGTCGAACGCGTCGTGGTTAATCAGCTTCACAGAAGCCCGGGCGTTATTTTTAAAGAAGAAGAAAGTCCGACTGTCGTAAACAAACTAATTTACACCGCTCAGATTATCCCGGATCGCGGCAGTTGGCTATATTTCGAGTATGATACCAAAGACGTACTCTACGTTCGCATAAATAAGCGTAGAAAAGTACCGGTAACCATATTATTTAGAGCGCTTGGATATAAAAAGCAAGATATTATTAAACTATTTTATCCGATTCAAACTTTAACGATAAAAAATAATAAATTTTTGACCCCGTTTAATCCTGACGACTATCAAGGCAGGGTCGAATACGATATCAAAGACGAAGAGGGCAATGTTTTACACGAGGCCGGCAAAAGACTAACCAAGAAAAAGGCTGATAAGATTATCGCCGACGGCGTCAAATTTGTCGAATATCCGACTGAAATTTTGGTAAATAGATTTTTAGCCCACCCGGTTATAGACAAAAATAGCGGCGAGGTACTTTATGATACTCTTGCGCAGCTTGATGAAAATAAATTGGTTAAAATTTTAGCCGATCAAGAGAGTATCGAGATAGCAAACGACCTGGCTGCGGGTGTGGACGACGCGATCATAAATTCGTTTATCGCCGATAACGAGACGCTAAAACTACTACGTCAAACCGAAAACGTCGATGACGAAAACGATCTTGCGGCGATTAGAATTTATAAAGTCATGCGCCCGGGCGAGCCGGTCGTTAAAGACGCTGCTCGCGCTTTCGTAAATGATTTGTTCTTTAATCCTGAAAGATATGATTTAACTGGTGTTGGTCGTATGAAAATGAACCACAAGTTAGCGCTTGAAGTGCCTGAGTATGTAACGGTTTTGACCAATGAAGACATTATAAAAACGGCAAAATATTTGATAAAGGTCAAAAACGGGCAAGGACATATCGACGACCGCGATCACCTAGGCAACCGCCGTATTCGCTCTATCGGCGAGCTTTTGGCAAACGAGCTTCATTTGGGTTTTGTAAAAATGCAAAAAGCTATTAGGGATAAATTTACGACGTTAAGTAACATCGAAGAGATTATGCCTTATGATTTGGTTAATCCAAAAATGATAACCACGACGATAATGGAATTTTTCACCGGCGGTCAGTTGAGCCAGTTTATGGATCAGACCAACCCGCTTAGCGAAGTTACGCATAAACGCAGACTTTCAGCACTTGGCGAAGGCGGTCTCGTAAAAGATAGGGCAGGCTTTGAGGTGCGCGACGTTCACCCGACTCACTACGGCAGAATTTGTCCGGTTGAGACTCCAGAGGGTCAAAACATCGGCCTTATAAACACGCTTTCAACTTACGCAAAGGTAAATAATCTAGGTTTCGTCGAGGCGCCGTATAAAAAGGTTGTAGACGGAAAGGTAACCGATGAGATCGTTTATCTAACGGCGACCCAGGAGGAAAATTTAGTTATCGCTCCAGCCTCTACTACGCTTGATGAAAGCGGCTATATAGTAGAGGATTTGATCGAGGCTAGACAAGACGGCGAGATGATACTAGCTAAACGGGAGGACGTTAAACTCATCGATCTTTGCTCCGGCATGATAGCCGGCGTTGCAGCATCGCTTATTCCGTTTTTGGAGCACGATGACGCAAACCGCGCCCTAATGGGTTCAAACATGCAGCGCCAAGCAGTGCCACTACTTCGCTCGTCCGCTCCTATAGTAGGTACGGGTATGGAGAGTACTGTAGCTCGCGATGCATGGGAAGCTATCAAGGCTAGACGCGCTGGCGTAGTTGAAAAGGTGGACAATAAAAACATCTTTATTCTCGGCGAAGACGAGGCTGGTCCGTATATCGATCACTACTCTATGGAGAAAAATTTAAGAACCAACCAAAACACGACTTTCTCCCAACACCCTATCGTTAAAAAAGGCGAAAGCGTAGCGGCCGGGCAGATCATCGCCGACGGTCCGTCTATGGAGCGCGGCGAGCTAGCTATCGGTAAAAACGCCCTTATAGCTTTCATGCCGTGGAATGGTTACAACTACGAGGACGCGATCGTAATTAGCGAAAAAATGATCCGAGAGGATGCATTTACGAGCGTGCATATTTACGAAAAAGAGATTGAAGCGCGCGAGCTAAAAGACGGCGTTGAGGAGATTACCAAGGATATTCCGAATATTAAAGAGGAAGATCTACTTCACCTAGATGATAGCGGTATAATAAAAATCGGTACGCAAGTAAAACCCGGCATGATCCTAGTCGGTAAGGTTTCTCCAAAAGGCGAGGTTAAGCCTACGCCTGAGGAGCGCTTGCTTCGCGCAATTTTCGGAGAAAAAGCCGGTCACGTGGTAAATAAATCCCTTTACGCGACAGCTTCTATGGAAGGCGTCGTCGTAGACGTTAAAATTTTTACCAAAAAAGGCCACGAAAAAGATAATCGTTCAAATAAAGTTTATGAAGAAGAAAAGGCGGCTTTTGAAAAAGAACACCATGATAGACTCTTGATGCTAGACCGCGAAGAGATGCTAAAAGTGGGCGCTCTGCTTTGCAAAACGCCTTTGAGCTCGGCTCAAACTATAAGTAAAAAAACCTATAAAAAAGGTGAGAAGATCGATAAAGAAGAGTTTGAAAACATCAACCGCTTTACTCTAAGTGCGATCGTCAAAGGCTTTTCAAAAGATGTTCAAAAAGCATACGACGACATAAAAAATCATTTCCAAAACGAGAAGAAAAAGCTCAAAGAAGAGCATGACGCGAAGATGGAAATTTTAGAAAAAGATGACATCTTGCCAAGCGGCGTAGTTAAACTTGTCAAAGTCTATATCGCGACCAAGCGCAAGCTAAAGGTGGGCGATAAGATGGCGGGTCGCCACGGAAACAAAGGTATCGTCTCAAACATAGTCCCAGAAGTCGATATGCCGTATCTTCCGAGCGGTCAGCCGGTCGATATCGTGTTAAATCCGCTAGGCGTTCCTAGCCGTATGAATATCGGTCAAATTTTAGAAAGCCACTTGGGCCTTGTCGGCTACCGCTTGGGCGAGCAGATAAATCAAATTTTCCAAGAGAAAAAAGGCGAGTGGGTAAAAGAGCTACGAGCAAAAATGATCGAGATAGCCTCTACGTCTAAATTTATGGATGCTAAAAAGACTCTAGGC
>CAUPYN010000027.1:0-14721 GCA_963515575.1 uncultured Campylobacter sp. | reverse complement strand
CCTTTACTGTAAGCTTCTTTTCCCGATTCAATAAGATTCTTGGAAAATCCAACGGAAAATAAAACGGCAAGTAAAATAAAAACTCTTTTCATCTCTACTCCTTTATATATAAAATATTTAAATTGTATTTTGTCTTTTTTGGGCTTAGATTGTTATTAATTATTTTGGCTCGAGGTAAACTAAGCGGATTTTGGCCGCGACGTTATCATATCTAAATGCTACTTTGCTACGTTTTGCCTACAAGAACGCGGTTTTCATCGTAACATACCGGCGCTTATATCGACATTAAATTCTGCCGAATAAATTTAAAAAACCTGTTTATTATTTTGTGTAGTTATAAATAATACCAAAATATTTTTCTTATACTGTAAATATGATTTATCTCAAAAATTTAATAAACAATAAGCTTTACGGGGGTACAATTTCATTTAACAAATACCTTCAAAAGGAGCAAAAATGAAAATCAAGTCTTTGGCGCTTATGCTTTTGGGCGTTAGCGCTTATGCGCATTTTGGTATGGTCGTACCGTCAAATTCGACCGTGGACGACGAGAAAGAGGCAAATTTACAGATCACTTACAAATTTACTCATCCTTTTGAGGGCGATATGATGAATCTGACCCTTCCAAACGAGGCGGGCGTTTTTGTAAACGGCAAAAAAGAGGCGATAAAAGGCCTAAAAGAGCTAAAAGAGGATAAATTTAGCTACTTTACGGCGAGCTACGACGTAAAAGAGCCTGGCATTTATCAGTTTTATATGGATCCAAAGCCTTACTTCGAGCCTGCAGAGGATAAATTTATAAGGCATATAACAAAAACCGTCGTCGATGCCTACGGCTACGGCGAGGGCTGGGATAAACCGGCTGGACTAAAAGCCGAGATAGTGCCGCTAACGCGTCCGTACGGGCTTTATAAGGGAAATTTGTTCTCAGGCGTGGTTTATTATAAAGGAAAGCGCGCTAAAAACGTAACCGTCGAGGTGGAGTACTATAATACCAAAGGGCTAAAAGCTCCGTCCGATGCGCACGTAACGCAGGTCGTAAACACGAACGAGCAGGGCGAATTTAGCTTTGCGATGCCGCTTGAGGGCTGGTGGGGATTTGCCGCGCTGATAGACGACGATCAAAAGATAAAACACGAGGGCAAAGAGTATCCGGTGGAGCTTGGAGCCGTCATCTGGGTGCAAACCAAAGAGTATAAATAATGCACATTAGCGAAGGCGTTTTAAAACCAGAAATCATCGTGCCTTGCTCGGTCATTTGCGTAGTTTTGGTCTCTAGCTTGCTTTACAAGCTAAAAACCGGCGAGATACCCAAGGTAGCGGCCGTCAGCGCGATGTTTTTTATGGCATCTTTTATCCACGTGCCCATCGGCGCTACCTCGATACATCTCGTGCTAAGCGGCCTTGCGGGGGCGTTTTTGGGCGCAAATGCCGTTTTGGCTGTTTTTATCGCGCTGTTTTTTCAGGCCTTGCTTTTTGGTTACGGCGGCCTGAGCGCGCTTGGCGTAAATTTGCTCATTATCGCTTCTCCCGCGCTTCTTAGCCCATATCTTTTAAAGCTTTCTTTTAATCGATGTAGATCGTTTTTTTGGTTTTTGATTGGGTTTTTGCCCATACTTTGTTCCTCGGCTTTGCTCTCCTTGACGCTTGTTTTAAATGGCAAAGAGTTTGCGCCCGTGGCCGCGCTCGTTTTTACTTCAAATTTGGCCCTTATGGCGCTTGAGGGGATCATCTCGCTTTTTGCGCTTTCATTTATTTATAGGGTTAAAAAGGATCTTTTGATTTGCTAAAAATACTTCTAATCACGCTTTTAGCAAGCATCCTAAACGCGCACTCTCTAAAAGGCTTTGCAAAGCAAGATGGCGAATTTATCGAGATAAAAAGCTATTTTTACGGAAATTCCCCTTGTAAAAACTGCCCCGTAGCTTTTATAAAAGATGGCACCCAGATAGGAGGCACGCAAACAGATGAAAACGGCTTTGCCAGAGCTAAAATCCCCGCAGATTAATTTGAAATCGTAATCGACGGCGGACTGGCGCACGAAAAAAGGATAAAATTTACCGCAAACAAAGACGAGCTAAAAATCGCCGAAAGTAACGCTTCAAACGATGTTTCAAGCGTCAAATTTGACGAGAGTGAGGAGGATTTTAAGGCTTACACGCTTAAATTTATCCTTGCGTTTTTGGGAATCGGGCTGTTTTTCGGCGGAATTTATCTGGTAAAAAGAGGCAAATGAACCTATCCGTTTTGCTCGTTTGCTTTACTTTTTTTAGCTTTAGAGTCTCGCTTTCAAGCGGCATGGACGCTATTTTTATCGCACCCGTGATCTTTTTAGCGATTTTAAATTTTAAAAATCTTTTTGAAATTTTAAAATCCGTTTTAAAACTAAATATTTTTATAATCTTAGTCGTTTTAAGCCTTGTTCTTTACGAAGAATACGCGCTTGCAAAGCTGATATTTATAAGGTCGAATTTGATCATACTTTTTGGGCGGCTGGCCTTTTATAGGAGCGATTATTTCAGTATCGCGCTTGCCGTTTCGTCGCTAAATTTAGGCGATAAGCTAACGGCGATTTTTTATTTTAGCGCTAAATTTACGGCCGATCTTAAAACGATATTTTTAAGGCTAAAAAAGACTCTAAAAGTTCGCGGATTTGAGCCTAAAACCTCGCTTTTTACCTATAAAATTTACGCAAATTTAGTCGCCATGCTTTTTTTGGAAGCGTTTTATAAGGCTAGCGTTCTTGAAAAAACCTTTGTTTGCAGGGGATTTGACGGCAAACTTTACGGAGCTAAAGGCTTCAAAATAGGCGCAAAAGACGCCGCTATAATCGCTTTGACGGCGTGTTGTTATATTTTTAGTTTAGGAGTCCTGATATGAGCTGCACGATAAGCCTAAAAAGCGTCTGCGCCAAAATAGGCGAAAGAACGCTTTTTGAAAATCTAAATTTAAACGCGACGCACAAAGATAAAATCGCTCTCATAGGCCCAAACGGCTGCGGTAAAAGCACCTTGCTCGAGATAATGGCGGGACTTAAAGCGCCCTCTTTGGGCTATATAGAGCTTTTTCATCATAAAATTTCAAATCTCGAGGAGTATAAGCCGTTTCGCCGTGACGTGGGTTATCTTTTTCAAGAAAGCAACGATTGTTTTATCTGCCCGAGCGTACGCGGCGACGTGATGTTTTCGCTACTTAGCCGCGGCGAGGACGAGGACGGCGCAAGTGCAAAAGCAGAGGAAATTTTACGCGAGCTTGAAATTTGGCACCTAAAAGACGAGATAGTGTTTAACCTCTCCGGGGGCGAGAAAAAGCTCGTCGCGCTAGCCGGGATACTGGTAGCTAAGCCTAAAATTTTACTACTTGACGAGCCTACGACCGCGCTTGATGCGCAGATGCAAGCAAGGATAGCCGATATCTTAAAATCCCTCGACGTCACGCAGATAATCGTCTCTCACGACAAGGAATTTATAAGCGACGTAGCAAGCGTAATGTACCGCCTAACCAAAAACGGACTAGAGCTGATATAAAATATTTTTACTTATACTTTTTTAAAAAAACTCCGAAAACAGCAAAATTTATCAATGTATAATGATATATTTCATAAAATTACTAAATTTTATTACAAAGGAGAATTTTATGAAAAAATTACTACTTATTTCTATCGCGACCGCGGTTGTCTTTGGCGGCGAAAATTTGCTCGTGGGCGCTGGCGGCGGATACAAAAAGCCAGTCACTGAAGTGATAGAAAATCTCAAAAAAGACGGTGTGCAGATCGAGGGAGCGTTTGCAAATTTGGGCCAGATAACCATCCAGGCAAAAGAGGGCAAGATGGCCGCGATCGTGGGTGACGAGGCGTTTTTAAAGAAAACGGACCTTGATATAAAGGCCTATGAGCGCATCGGCAAGGGCGCTTTGGTGCTGGTCACGCCAAAAGGCAAGCAGATAAAAGACGCAAGCGAGCTAAAAAGTCTTGCCAAAATCGCGATGCCCGATGCTAAAAAAGCGATCTACGGCGTAAGGACGACGGAGTTTTTGAAAAACTCGGGACTAGAGGCCGATCTAGCGCCTAAAATGCTACCCGTTGCAGGCGTACCGCAAGTAGTCGCCTACGTCGCGAACGGCGAAGTGGACGCGGGCTTTATCAACTCGACCGAGGTAGTGGCTAGAGAGGGCGAGTTTGGCAGCGTGATTTATATCGACGAAGCGCTTTATAGCCCCGTTTTCATCTCTGTAGCAAAGCTTCCTGCATGCGAAGGTAACGAGGCGTGCGCTAAATTTATAGACGAGATAAAAACTCCTCGCTCGAAGGAAATTTTCGCTAAATTCGGGCTAAAATAATTTAAATTTAGGGCTTTTAGCTCGGTTAAATTTACCGTCAAATTTCTGCTTTACGGGAGCAAAATTTGACGATTTTTACCGCTCGAATTTGACGTCAAATTTAACAAAACGCTAAATTTACTCGCTAGATTTTGTTTAAGTAAAAAGCGAAATTTAACTCAGAAAAGGAAAAATTTGCAGGAACTTACCTGGCTCGTTAATCCGCTGCTTTTAAGCGCCAAAACGCTTGCCGCGACCTTTGCGCTACTCCTATTTTTGGGGCTTGGCGCGGCTTATTTTTTGGCGTTTTACCGAGGCAGGTTTAAGGCCGTTTTGGAAGCGGCCGTGATGTTTCCGCTCATTTTTCCGCCTATTGCTACGGGTTTTTTACTGCTTTACGTCTTGGGGCGAAACGGCGTGATCGGCAAGGCGTTAAATTTACAGATTGTTTTTAGTTTTTCAGCCCTCGTTATCGCTTCGTTTTTGGCGGGTTTGCCGCTGTTTGTAAAGCCCGTTCAAAGCGCGCTTGAAAGCCTGCCCAAAAGCCTAATCGAAGCTGGTCAAAGCCTAGGCAAAAACCGCTTTGAGATCGCCGTTTTTATCCTCATCCCAAACGTCTTTAAAAGCATCGTTTCGGCGCTCGTTTTGGCTCTTGCTCGCGGCCTTGGCGAGGTCGGTATCACGCTGATGCTAGGCGGAAACATCGTGGGCAAAACCGACACCGTTTCGCTAGCGATTTATAACGCGGTTTACGACGGCGAAAACGGTCGCGCGCTTGTTTTGAGCGTGATTTTGGTCGTGCTTAGCTTGGTGCTTTTTGGGTTTATAAATTTTCTCGAGCGAGCTAAAAAGAACGGCTGAATTGATAAAATTTTAGGGCAGATCGCTTTAAATTTGCGCCGTATGTATTTTGCGGCCGGATTTAAAACCTGCAAATTTACGTAAATTTCACGCCTACACGAAAGCAGGCTAATTCAAATAAATAAACGCAAATTTAAGCGCGCTAAATTTAGCCTTTATACCCGTATAAACATTAAAAGCACGCGCGGCTAAGTCGCCGCTAAATTTGGATAAATAAAGGATTAAATTTAACGCGAGCACCTTTAGGTCGAATCTATCAAACCAAAGGCGATCGGATTTTGCGCCTGAACAGCAAATTTAAGCAGGTCACGGCGTTGCTAGGGCAAATTCTTGCCGATTTGCAGGCAAGTCGCGCTGCCTCGTTTAAAATCGGTCATGCCGCAAACGCGAATTTAGTCGTCAAACTCTTGCGAGATAACGGGTGAGAACTCCTCCCAGCGGAGTTTGGTTTTGGCCGTAGGCATCTTGCTTTGAAACGGTTCTTTTTTCATCGAGGCTACCGCCGCGCTGTCTCCGATCGGCGCAGGAGGAGCCTCCACGCCTAGCACCGCGCGCTCAAGCTCAATAAAATCGCGCAAGATAGTCGCGTAAGAAGCGAAAAAGTCGGCGTTTTTGTGAGCGGATAAAAATTTGATAAATTCGTCGATAAATTTATTCGTAACGTCCGTAAATAGCTTGCTGCTGATATTTGCCGCGCCGGCTGCTTCATCTCGCAAAAAGGTAGCCGTGGCCAAAAATATAAATCCGACGTAGTCCTCGCTGTCTTTGCAGACGTTCGCGTCTCTGCGGTACGGGCTTAGCTTCAGGCACTCGATAACGCGCAGCCTAGCCGCGCCGTCGTCGCGTCCGTCCTCGTAAAAGGAGGCGTTTAGCGGGATGTTGGAGTAAGAAAAGTCAAAAAGCACGTCGTTTTGCTCTCTAGCAAATTTCTCAAAGTCGAATTTTGCCAAATTCGCAAACGCGGCTTCGCTCTGGGGTGTAACGGGACTAGTAGCTAGATAGGCTAGCTGCTCGCGCCAGCGGTTAAATTTGGTATCTTGCACGTGAAAAAATAGCGGATAGGCCAAAAACTCGTAAAAATACGCGCGCGCTTTAGTTAAGTTATTATCCATTTAAAACCTCTTCTCTCATTTGATCCATTTGCGCTTTTATCATTACTTTGGCTTTGCAGTCCGAGCAGCAGTATAGCGCTTTTATCTTGGCTTTATCGCCGTTAAATCTAGGCTCCATGATCGAGGCGATCTTCTCGACGGCCTTTTTAGTAGCAAACTCTTTGCCGCACTCGATACAGGCGAAAAGCTCGTCTCTGGCTAGCTCGCTAAACGTAAAGAAACTAGGCTCCAGATCGATCTTGCCCGGGCGTAAAAATATCGTGTCTTTTTCCGCGCAGCTAAGCTCGCAGTATCCGCACGCGGTGCAGACGCTCGGGTTAAAGAGTATGGAGTTTGTTTTCTTGTCCGCGACTAGTGCAGCGACGTTGCACGCTCCCACGCAGCTTAGGCACAGCGTGCAGGTGTCACGGTTTATCTCGACGCGACCGTATCTGATGAGCTCGGTGGTGCTAACCGAGCCTAAATTTTGCCCGTCCACAAGCCACTCTAGGCGTCTAGCGAAAATTTCGCGCTTAGGCAGGGCGTACTCGGCCATGGAGTGCTGCGAGCCTTCGATAAATTTAGCCTGAGATAGGGCGCTTTTTAGCTTGTCTTCGTTCCCTGCTACCAGGACGGCTTTTTCGTTAAATTTAAGCTCGTAAATTTGATTTAAAATATCCACCGCGTCTTTGGTGCCTTTGCCGATATTTTGCTCGTAGATCACGATCTGCGCGCCGCTTTCTTGAAGTAATGTAAGCAGATGCGTTTCGCTTAAAAATCTCTCGCCGCTAACCGCAAAAGGCAGCACGTTTGCGGGTAAATTTAGGCTTAAGTTTTCTAAATTCGCCTTTGCAGGCACGATTAGAGCGATCTTGCCGCGGTAGAGTTTGGCTATCTGGGCAAACGAGTTTCGCGGCATATCGGAGTAATCAAGCGCGCCGCTAGGGCACACGCTCACGCAGCCGCCGCAGTTTACGCAGTCGATGTGAGAGAAGACGAGGTGTTTGGTTTCGTCCTCTTTTAGGATCGCCACCGTAGGGCAGGCCTCTACGCACCTGCCGCAGATCTCGTGCCTGCGCTCGTGGTACTGGCAGATCGTGGAGTCGTAGTGGACGTGGCTTTTAAATTTGAATTTCGGGCTTTGCGCCTCTAGCTGCGCGGCGATCTCGTCGTCGCTTTTACCCGCGATCTCGTAGCAGCCGCTTTGCTTTAGCATGTATTCGCGCGCGTTTTCTACGAGGAAAAAGTCGCAGTCCACCTCAAACTCGCCGTCCGGGCGCAGTACTAGCACGCTTAGCTCGCCTGCGGCTCCGTAGACGAATTTGATCTCAAAATGCGTTAGCTCGATGGTTTTAAAGCCTTTTTCCTTTAGCAAATTCGCCAAATTTTCGCGTCCGCCGTTGCTAACGATCACGACGTTTTTGCCGACTTGCTTTTCGTAGTCGATGTCGCGCGCCAGGTCAAAGGCGCTAGCTCTAGCCTCATAAAGCAAAAGCGTGTTTTTGGCCTTATCTAGCACCGAGTCTGCGGTATTTTTTAGATAAAAATTTATCTCAGGCGCTACGACGCTTGATTTTAGTTTGGGCGAATTTGAGACGAGATACTCGCCCTCGCCGTTTATATCGATCTGCTCGTTTAGCATCAAATTCTCGTCAAAATCGTTGTAAAAACCGAATTCTTTCATGATTTTCTCCCCACGCTACGCGTTATCAAAATTAAGCGCATTTTAATACTAAAGCCATTAATAGGCTCTGAATTTTTATATTTATTTTTTTTAATAAGATTAGATTTATCCAAATTTATGCTAAAATCGCGCTCGGTAACACAAATTTACTAGGAGCGAATTTGAACGAACTACGAAAACTTCCGCAGATAGATAAATTTATAAAAAACGAGCGATTTTCCGGGCTTGACACGAGCTTGCTAACCAAAGTCGCCAGGTGCGAGTTAGAGAGCCTGCGCGCTCAAATTTTAGGCGGCAAAAACTGCCCGGAGCTTGACGACATCGTCCAAAACACGCTTGCAAGATACGAAAAGGCGTCAAATTTGAGCCTGCGCAGCCTGATAAACGCAACCGGCGTCATCATCCACACCAATCTCGGCCGCAGCGCGATAGATCCCGAAATTTTACGCCGAGCCCAGCCCGTGATTACGGGGTATTCAAATTTGGAGTACAGCGTCGAAAAGGGCGGCCGCTCAAACCGCTACGACTACGTGGGCGGGCTACTGGCGGAGCTTTTCGGATTTGAGGACGCCGTCATCGTAAATAATAACGCAAGCGCCGTGTTTTTGGTGCTAAATACCTTCTCAAAAGGCGGTGAAGCTATCATCAGTAGAGGCGAGCTAGTCGAGATCGGCGGGAGCTTTCGCGTGCCAGAAGTCATGGCAAACTCGGGCGCGATCCTGCGCGAAGTGGGCACTACCAATAAAACCAATCTGTGCGACTACGAGGACGCGGTAAACGAAAACTCGAAGCTGATTTTAAAGGTGCACAGATCAAATTTCGATATCGTTGGCTTTAGCGAGGAAGTAGCGATGCCGGATCTTAGCGCGCTGGCGAGGGAGCGAAATCTCATTGATTATTTTGATCTTGGCGGTGGATTTTACGGCGAGCTGCCCTACGGCCTAGAGCGCAACGAGCCGAGTCTAAAAAACCTAAAGGACGCCTCGCTAGTTAGCTTTAGCGGCGACAAGCTCTTTGGCTCCGTGCAGTGCGGCATAATCCTAGGCAAAAAGGGGCTCATCGCAAAACTAAAGAAAAATCAGCTGTTAAGAATGCTGCGCGTGGATAAGGTTATCATCTCGCTTTTGGCCGAGAGTATCAAAGCCTACGCAAACCGCGAATTTGAGCTTATCACGACGGTAAAACAGCTCTATAAAAGCGTAGAGGATCTCGAAAACACGGCAAATTTTATAAACTCGCAGCTAAAAACTCCGCTTGAAATCGTGCGCACGACGACATTCGTAGGCGGCGGCACGATGCCGAACAAACGCATACCTAGCCTCGCGCTAGCCGTCAAAGGAAACGCGAACGAAAACGAGGCTAAATTTAGGAAAAATCTCGTGATCGGCCGCATCGAGGAGGGTAAATTTTTGCTCGATCTTCGCAGCGTGCTGGATGCGGACGTGCAAAATTTGATAGAAAAAATCAACGAAACGGATGAAAAATGAGCTTAATCATAGGAACGGCCGGGCACATCGACCACGGCAAAACGGCGCTGATAAAGGAACTAAACGGCTTTGAGGGCGACAGACTCGAGGAGGAGCAAAAGCGCGGAATCACGATCGATCTTAGCTTTTCAAATTTGAGCAAAAACGGCGAAAATATCGCATTTATCGACGTGCCTGGGCATGAAAATTTGATCAAAACGATGATCAGCGGCGCGTACGGATTTGACGCGTGCCTTTTCGTCGTAGCGGCAAACGACGGGCTTATGCCGCAGTCTTTGGAGCATTTGGAGGTTTTAAATATCCTTGGCGTTGGCTCTATCATCGTCGCGCTAACTAAATGCGACCTGGCTAGCGCAGAGCTAATAGAGCAGCGAAAGAGCGAAATTTACGCCGCCGCGCAAAACTACAAAAATCTGCAAATTTTAGAGATTTTCCCGGTTAGCATTAAAGATAGCGCGAGCATCGACGAGCTGCGAAATTATCTTTTCACGCTAAAGGCCGCTAACCGCGAGCAAGAGGGTGTTTTTAGATACTACATCGACCGCGTTTTTAGCCTAAAAGGTATCGGAAACGTAGTCACGGGCACCGTGATAGAGGGCACCGTGACGAAAAACGAGACGCTGTTTAACTATGACGCGGGCAAAGAGGTGCAGGTGCGAAGCGTGCAAAGCCACGATAACTTCGTCGACCGTGCCGGAGTTAGCAGCCGCGTGGCGCTAAATTTGACTGGAATCGAGCTAAATGATCTAAAAAAGGGCCAACTGCTTAGTAAAAAGGGCTTTTTTAGAGGATTTCGCGAGATAGACGCGATCGTTTTCGCTCGCGAGCTAACGCATGGGCAGAGCGTGACGTTTTGCGTCGGGGCAAAGGCTGCGCCCGCAAAAGCGCTCGTTCTTAGCGAAAAAGAGGGCGGGATATTTGCGACATTTAAATTTGAAAGGGATATGTTTTTGAAATTTGACGAGCCGTTCGTGCTCATCGCAAACGGTCGCGTCATGGGCGGCGGCAGGGTGCTAAACGCCGTGAGCGAACCGATGAAAAAATCAAGCAAAATTTCGTTTTTAAACGCACTGCTCAAAAAGGACTTCGTAAGCGCCTTTACGATGCTAAAAGATACGCATAAAAACGGCTTTGGCATCATCTCGGCCTATCAGCGCTTCGGGCTAAATCACGAGGAGGCCGTGGCTATCGCAAAGCAGACGCCAAACGTATTTGTCGATGAAAAGGCGCTAAATATCTACGATCTAAGCGCGGTCGATAGGATAAAAAGCGCGGTCAAATTTATGATAGAAAAGAACGAATTTGCGGTATTTTCGGCTACGAGTATCAGCCTAAAGCTCTCGTGGGCTAGCGAAAATATCGCTCAAAAGGCGCTTGACGAGCTAGAAAGTGCGGGTGCAATAACCAAAAACGACGGCGTCTACACCAAAACGGGCGTAGATATAAGCAAGCTAAAAATCAGGCTCGAGGAGAAAATTTACGAGATTTTGCAAAGCGGAAATTTAGCTCCATTGGCGCCCTATAACATCTATGACGAGCTTGAGATAGACCGAGTTAGCGGCGATAACGCGCTAAAAAAGCTAACGGGAATCGGACGTGTGGTGAGGCTCGCGCATAATCTTTTCGTAACGTCAAAGGCCCTAAACGAGGCGCTTGCCAAGCTAAAAGCCGTAATCGCCGCGCAAGGATTCGTAAACGTAACAAACGCGAAAGAGGCGTTAAATTTAAGCAGAAAATACATAATCGCCTACCTCGAGCAGCTCGATCTAGACCCAAATATCGTTAAAAACGGCACGGACAGAGTTTTAAAAGCGTGATTTTTTATCTATTTATAAAAAGCTAATATAATCCGCGCAAATTTTTAAAAAAGGAATGAAATGAAAAAAATAGTTTTGTCGCTAACGGCGGCCTGCGCGATGTTTGCCGCTACCGACGCGCAAGTGGTCGATTTTTACTCTCAGATGCTCGGCGAGGGCGTAAAGGTGTCCGTAACCGGTCGCAAACCGGCAGCCGGCGGCATAGAAGCGATCACTGTAAATTTAAGCAACGGCCAAGTCAGCCAAGACGAGGTTATCTTTGCTAAAGACGACTTGCTTTTTCCGGACATTATAGATCTAAAAGAGCATAAATCGTATCTGCAAGATATAAAAAATGAAATAGCGACGAAAAATATCTCAAAAGCCTATAAGAACGAGAAAAAAGAAAATATCATCACGCTAGGAAGCGACAAAAATAAGCCAACTATAGTAATGTTTTCAGATCCTGAATGCCCGTACTGCCGAGCCGAGCTAGATAGAATAGAAGCAACGCTAAAAGAAAATAACGTAAACGTAATTTTAACTCCGGTTCATGATGTTTCGTCTTTGCAAAAGAGCTTTTTGATATATAAAGACGTCGCAAGCGCAAAAACCGATAGCGATAAAATCCAAATTTTACGAAAGTATTATGCAAGCGATTATACCGTAGCAGACGGAGCCGTTAACGAAAAAGACGTAAAAACTATGGATGAGTTGCGTAAAAAATATGCTGCCGCAGGCGTTCGCTCCGTACCTTATATAGTAAATTTAAGTGATTTGCAAAAATAATTTCTAACGCGAATTTGAGCTAAATTTGATAAATTTAGCTCAAAAGCCCTAATTTTTCATAAAATATACTTTTATAACTTGATATGTAGTATTAAAATTTAAGCTTAATTTTAGATTTTCTTAATTATTTATTAAGCTTTGTAATTAATCTAATATTTTTACTTCGTTTATTCTCAAAATATGCTAAATTTGCACAGTGATATTTTAAAATATGCAAGTATCCTAAAATATGCGTCTGTAAGGCGCATTACGTCCAGGAAATATGCAAAATTTGAACAATATCTTTCTAAAAACGTCTCAAAAATTTCAAATTTGGGATAAAAAGGAGAAAATATGCAAGGATCAAGACGAGATTTCCTCAAAAAATCTCTGAAGGTCGGCGCGGTAGGCGGAACTATGTTAGCCGCCGCAGCTATCGCAAAGCCGACTAGCGACGAGCTTGCTCCCGACGACAACGGCGTAGTCGTGGGTAAGTCGAACAAAAAAGAGGTGCTTTACAAAAAAAGCAAAGAGTGGGAATACTACTATAAGATCGCTTACTAAGGGAGAAAACCATGAGTGATTCACGTATAGGAAGACGCTCGTTTTTGAAGCTTGCCGCTCTTGGTGCCGGTAGCACGATGGCATTTGGCGAAAACGAGACGTTTAGAAAAGCAACTAATGAGGAGATAAAAAATCCTTTTGAGGGCTCAAAAAAAGTTAGAACTATTTGTTCTATTTGCTCTGCTGGCTGCGGCATCGAAGCCGAGGTAAAAGACGGCGTATGGGTTCGTCAAGATATGGCGATGTTTCACCCGATCTCTCAGGGCTCGCACTGCTCTAAGGGAATTGATCAGATCGATCTTACGAAATCAAAACAACGCATAAAATACCCGATGAAAAAAGTAAACGGTAAATGGGAGCGCATCAGCTGGGAGCAAGCCGTAAACGAAATCGGCGATAAAATGCTACAAATCCGCAAAGAAGACGGTCCTGATAGCGTAGTTTTCCTAGGTTCAGCCAAATTTAACAACGAGCAAAGTTATTATTTCCGCAAATTTGCAGCGTTTTGGGGTACAAACAGCAACGATCACGTAGCACGCATTTGACATAGCGCAACAGTCGCCGGTGTGGCGAATACTTGGGGTTACGGCGCTATGACTAACCACTGCGGAGATATGGCTGCAAACTCAAAAGCCATCTTTATGATAGGCGCAAATTCGGCCGTGGCAAATCCGGTCGGCGGTATGAAGCATGCCCTTCAGGCTAAAGATAGAAATAACGCAAAGCTAATCGTTGCAGATCCAAATTTTACGAAATCTGCGGCAAAAGCAGACCTTTATCTAAGGCACCGTTCAGGAACGGACGTAGCGTTAATCTACGGATTAATCCACATAATCCTTAAAAATGGCTGGGAAGATAAGGAATTTTTAGAAAATAGAACTTACGGTATCGAGGAAATTAGAAAAGAGGCCGAGCACTGGACGCCTGAGGTAACTTCGGATGTTACGGGCGTGCCTGTAGATAGGCTAATGCAAGCAGCGCACATAATGGCTCACAATAAGCCGGGAACGGTTATCTGGGCGCTAGGTATCACTCAGCACTCCGTAGGCACGTCAAATACGAGAATCTTGCCTATCATGCAGCTAATTTTAGGCAACATGGGCAAACCGGGCGGCGGCTGTAATATCCTGCGCGGTCACGACAACGTCCAAGGCTCTACCGATATGTGCAATCTCTCAGACAGCTTGCCGATGTATTACGGTTTAGCCGATGCTGCATGGAAATACTACTGCAAAGGTTGGGGCGTTGATTACGACGAATTTATCAAAAGATTTGCGGTTTCTACGAAAGAGCCTAAACAAGGCGGCGCTCCGGTAAAAAATACCGTATTTGAAGAGTATTTTTATCACGATCCGAAAAATCCGGAGGATAGAAACTGGCGTAACGAAAAAGGCTGGTCGCTATCAAAATGGTGGCAAGGCGTCTTAAAAGAGGAAAAAACATATACTAGCGGCAAACTTCGCGTTCTTTGGGTGCAAGGAACGGGTATTACGTCAATGGCGCATCTGGCTAAAATTCAAGAGGCCGTCCATAAACTAGATATGCTAGTGGTTGCCGAACCTTTCGTCAACGAAGTCGCGATTTTAAGCGATAGAAAAGACGGAATTTATATCTTGCCGGTCGCTACCGCGTTTGAAAACGAAGGACACCTAAGCTCTACGAATCGCTCCGGCCAGTGGAGAACTAAGGTGGTAGATCCGCTTTACGAGAGCAAGCCCGATCAAGAGGTTATGTTTGCATTCGCTAAAAAATTCGGCTTTTACGACGAATACGTCCGCGGCATGAAGATGGGCATCGTGGACCGCGAGATAAAGCAGGTAAAAGACGACTTTGTATGGCCTGACGACGCGACAAATGAAATCGCTCGCATAGGAAGCTCTATCGGATACGGCGGTAGAACGGCCGAGATGTTTAGAAGACATCAGGCTAACTGGCAAAATTTCGATCCCGATACGTTAATGGGTATCGGCGGAGAAGTAAAAGGCGAGTACTACGGTAAACCTTGGCCTGCATGGGATACTAAACACCCCGGTACGCCGATACTTTACGACATGAGTAAGCCTTATATCGAAGGCGGCAGCGGATTTAGAAATCGCTTCGGCTTAGAGCATAACGGCGTTAGCCAGCTAGCTAGCGAGGATGCAACCTTAGTC
>CAUPYN010000026.1:0-14763 GCA_963515575.1 uncultured Campylobacter sp. | reverse complement strand
GATATAAGGCTCGTAAAATTTGACGAAAAACTCGCACTGCGCGGCTAAAAAATCAAACATATCGCCCATCAAAAACAGCTGCGGCGTCTTTATCTCGCCGCTTTTTAACGCGTATAAAAATCGTAGGAAATTTTTACGATTTTCGTTTTCATGCGAGTCGGCGATAAATATCGCTCCCTCTTTTATAACGATTTGCTCAGGCATAAAATTTTGCTTTTTTAAGCGTTAAATTCGCAGCCGCAAACCTAAAGTCGCGCGAATTTAGCAAGGCAAATTTTGCTAAAGCTATTTTTAAAAATTTAGCGCTCGGCAAACCCGAGATTTTAAAACCTGCCCTCAAATTTAAAGGCGGTAAAATCTGCACCAAATCAAATTTACTCGCTAATTTAACCGCAAGTTTGGCGGTATTTGCCGCATTTAGGGTTTTTTTGTTTAACCTAAAAACGGCCACAAAACTATCCGCCCCGCGAATAAATTTGAGACTAACCGCCCCCGCAAACTCTCTCATCAGTCCTCAAATTTTATCGGTTTATAGCTAACAGATACGATTTCTACGTCGCTTCTACCGTTTGGTAAATTTAGCGCGACCTCGTCGCCCTCGCTCTTGCCGATTAGCTGTTTGGCTAGAGGCGAGTTTATAGAGATTAGACCGCGCTCTAGGCTGCTCTCCGGCGTACCCACTAGCGTGTAGGTCTTTTCTAGCTCGGTTTCTACGTCCATGATGACGACTGTTGAGCCGAATTTTACCTTATCGTGCTCGTACTGGGCAGGGTCGATTACCTTAGCGCGGCTTACTATGTCGCTAAGCTCGGCGATACGGCTTTCTATAAACGCCTGCTTTTCGCGTGCGGCGTGGTATTCGGCATTTTCTTTTAGGTCGCCGTGACTGCGCGCGATGTCGATTTCTTCGACGATATTGGGCCTTTCGACCGTCTTTAGGTTTTTTAGTTCGTTCGTGATTTTTTCATACCCGAAAAGCGTCATAGGTTCGGTCATTTTTCATCCTTTTTAGTTATTAAAATTTGCGCCACGTTTGCGGCAGAGCCGTGTTTTAAGTATCTTCGCAGCCTTTCGCAGCCAGCGATAAATTTCTTTTTATCGCAGCTCTCGTAGGCTTTTATTAGATTGCCGGGCGTTACTTCCTCTTGCAGTAGCTCTTCGTGCAGCGCCTCTTCGCCCATAAAATCAAACATTATATTTGCAAGCCCGATGTGGCGCAGCTTCACAAACATCCGCGCGATCATTATGTCGATGGCTTTGGCTTTATAAGCTAGCACGAACGGCGTACCCACGAGCGCGGCCTGCAGCGTCGCGGTACCCGAGCAGATGAAGGCAAACTCGCTTTGTAAAAGCGCGCGCGGCGCGTCAGTAACCACGCTAAAGTCGCTAATGTCGCCGTAAATTTGCATATCGTTTGCCAAAAAAGGCGGCACGACGAGCAGCTTTTCTTTGTCTTTTATCTGGCTCGCCACTTCGCGAAAAATCGGCATCAAACGCGAAATTTCGGCACGGCGGGATCCGGGCATAAAAGCGATCTTACCGCTTTGCAAAAGCTCATTTTTTCGCACTCGCAGCTCGTCAAGCAGCGGGTGTCCGACGTAACGCGAGCGGTTGTAGTACATCCCGTCAAACGGCAAAATCGAAGCCAAATGATCGCAGTAGGCCTCGACTTTCGCTACGCGTCCGGCCTTCCACGCCCACACTTGCGGCAAGATATAGTAGGTCACGGGCGTTTTGATGCCGGCCTCTTTGATTGCTTTAGCTAACGGCAGGTTAAAGGCGGGGCTATCGATAAGTAGCACGGCATCGCACTCTGCGGCAAGGTGAGTCATCTCTTTTATCGCGCGTTTTGCCTTAAAATAAAGCGGTAAAACCTCCACGAAGCCCATCGCAGAAAACTCCGAGCTTCGCATAAAAGGCTCGCCGAATTTCTCGTCAAAAATACCCTTTAGTTCGCACTTTGGCAGGTGCTCTAAAACCTGCTCGAAGTGCAAATTTGCAGAAGCCTCCAAACAAGAGACAAGCAGCTTCACTGATTGCCCTCAAATTCGCTAACTATATCCGCAAGCTCGGTCGCGCGCTCTTTAGTCATCTGCAAATAGCAATCGGCCGCGTCTAGACGGTGAATCGAGCCTTGCTGAGGATAAAAAGCGCATTTTGCCTCTTTATAAGCAACCCACTTACGCTGTATATCTTTTAGGATTTTTTTATTTTCGTCGTTTAGTACGCTCATAGCCTTTTTATAGTTTTCGTTTAAAATTTTATCTTGAACGGCGAATTCGGCATTTATACACCCTACCATACCGGCGATGGAGCTATCTTTTTGCATACATTCATCTACGCGTTTTTGCGATTCGTCCCTTTCTTCCAGATTTGCCTCTAAATTCGACGGCAAATTTGACGAAGGCTTTGTCTTGATCGCAAGATCATGCGCGCCAAAAGCGAGGCTTGCCGCAAACGCAGCAAAAATAAATTTTTTAAGCATATTTTACCCTTTAAATTTAATGGGAATTATCGCCTAAAACGGCTAAATAAACAATAAAATTTAAATTTATAAGAAAAATTCGGATTTTGAAATTTGAAAGGTAAATGCGTAAATTTAAAAACCCAAAGCCTGCAGGCCTTGGGTTTTGGGGTTTATTTAAAATTTAGGTTCTTAACGTCTTCGTCGGCTTTTTTCATAGCTTCGGTAGGCGCTACGCCGATAGGATATTTATGTCCTAAAGAAGCAGGCGCAGGAACCGGAGTAGCCTCTTGAGTTAGCTTGATGCTGATGCCGTAAGGCGCAAGCTCGTTAACTAGCTCGGTTTGTCCTTGGCGAGCAAATTCTTTACATTGACCTAGGATCCTAGCCGACTCTTCGTCTCCGTGGAAGCCGTAGCTGTTTTCGCTAAATGCGAAGTCCCAGCGGATGTGAGTTTTGCGGTGTAAGTAAAGAGTCTTTTCAAGAGCCTTACTGATAGCTTCTTTTCTCTCTTTTTCATCGGCGATCGAGGCAAATTTCTCGTGCTTAGCTAGCTCGGCTCTGTCCGTGTTTATTTATTGTATAAAATTAAGTAGCGCATTTTCGCAGTTTCTTAGCTCGTAAGCGTGGCGATTTTGTACGAATGAAATTCTATCTTTTAGCACTTGTTCGCTTTGCGGGTGGCAAGTTTTGCAAGCCGCGTTTATATCGGCAAGCGGAGTTAAAATTTCATGCTCGGTGATCTTTTGAGCTCCGGCGCGTTTATACGGCATGTGGCAGTCTGCGCACGTTACGCCGCTTCTTCCGTGGATACCGGTTGAGCTTAGCTCAGCTTCTGAGTGCTGCATCTTGATGATTTTAGCGCCGGTATCTTTGTGGATGTAGTCAAATTTAAACCCGTCCTCTTTGGCTAACTGATCGTCATAGTATTGGTCGAAATTCTCGATCTTAAACGGCTCGTCTTTCTTCCAGAAATTCCAAGGGAAGGTTAAAACGGATTCTTTGCCTGCAGGATAGTATTCTACGTGGCACTGCATACAAACGTAGCTTCTCATCTCTTGTCTGGTGGCCTTTATACCGCTTTTTGCGTCGGCTTGGTAGCCTCTAGCGACCATTGCGTTTACGAATGCGGGTCTTGTTACTCTTAGGCTCATATCATCTGGCGAGTGGCAGTCTGCACAGGTGCTGCCTAGATGCGATCCGTGGATACTCTCGCCGTGTTTAGCCGCGATTTTTTTCATGACGTCAAAATACGGGATAGAGTTCATCTTCGTCCACGCGGCTTTTCTCTTTTCGCCTTCCTCTTTAGGCATTACGTCGAAAAACGGCATAGGCTTAGTTGCAGCAGGCGTAGGATCGGCAGTTAGGTTATAATCGCCATCAACTTGAAGCGCGGTTAAATATCCGGTGTGGCAATTGACGCAATATCCTGGCTGACCCTTAAATGCAGGAAGCCCGTGAGCGTTTAGATACTCTTTATCGTTTCTTTTGGTTTCGATCTGATCTATCTGCGAATAGTAGTGGGTTCGCGGTTTGCTGTAATCCACGCCGAACGCATAACCGTTCCAAAACACCGTAGCCGCAGGCCAGCGAATAATCTTGCTATAAGGTAAATCACCGCCGAAAGCCGTTTCTACAAATTCGCTTCCTTTTGGATTTGCGTCGCTTTTATGCTCCATTTTTTTGTAAGCATCGAGCTGATTTGGGAAATTTGCGCCCCATTTTTCAAAATCAGGCTCAAGTTCGCTTACTTTATTGAGCATTAGCGGATACATCTTTTCTTCGGCTTTTTTAGCGCCGATATCCGTAAAAAGCGCGAACATAGCCGCACCGAGTACGACAGCCACTAAGAAAGTAGCTACATACAACACTTTGTTTTTCATTTTATCCTCCTGTTAAATTTTAAAAGTTATGCGCATGTCCCGCTTCGCGGTGGCAAGATACACATCTTAAAGGCTCGTTAGAGTTGCCTTGATGCTCTTTGAGATTTTTATCAAACGGTTTTGCCGCTCCTATGGCGCGCGGATCGATAACGTTTGAGACGTACTCTTTATGGCAGTCCATGCAGTTTTCCTGAACGACTCTTTTTGTTTTTTCGTTTGCGGTAAATGCATAAGGATTATCTTTAAAAGTAACGGCATACGCGTGTCCTAGGCCGCTTTGAGCCTTCATGATCCAATATCCTATAAAATCATGCGGCAAATGGCAGTCGTTACAGGTCGCAACATTTTGGTGTCCGCCTCTTGACCAGCTTTCGTAGACCTGATTCATCACGTGACAGTTTTTACAGGCTGCAGGATCCGGACTAAAGTATGAAAATCCCTTGGCATAGTAAAAAGTGTATAGTCCGTGACCGATAACCACTCCAAACGATAGCAACAAAAGAATGACCCAGATGGATGCTTTTTTCTTCGTGTTTTCCATGACGGGCTTTCTAACCTCCATTATAAATTTAAATAAAACTTAACTTTATTTATTGGACGTATTTTATAATCTTAATACTTAAAGTTTGTTTTAAAATTTAACGTAATAAAAATTAAATTTAAAGATTGGTTTTATATTACTTAAATATTATAATAAGCATTATCATTATTTGGCTTATTCAACTCCGTATTTTCTCTGTTATATAATATAATATATTTAATATCTTAATTATAAATTAAATTTTAGAGTTACAATTTTAAGTAAATATTGCGGATCTTATAAAAAATTTAATTTCAAATAAATAAAGCTATGATAAAATCCAAATCTAAATTTTACTCGGCAAAGCTCGCTAAATTTGAGTTCTTGCAAAGCTTTAAGGATAAATTTGAAAGAAATTTTGATAACCAACGACGACGGGTTCGAGGCTAGCGGCTTGCACGCTTTAGCTAGCGCTCTGCGCGAACTACCGGACACGCGCGTCACGATAGTAGCCCCAAGTAGCGAAAAATCGGCTTGCGCGCACTCTCTTACGCTAACTAGACCCCTTCGCTTCATCAAGCTTGACGACGATTTTTACAAACTCGACGACGCTACGCCCGCTGATTGCGTCTATCTCGCGCTTCACGCGCTTTATAAAAGGCTGCCCGACCTAGTCGTAAGCGGTATAAACCACGGCGCCAACGTAGGCGAGGACATCACTTACTCGGGCACGTGCGGAGCGGCTATGGAGGGCGTTTTGCAAGGGATTCCAAGTATCGCGTTTTCGCAATTTTATAAGAGCGACGGTATCGAAAAAACGGGCTTTTTGCTCGCCGAAGATGTCGTTAAATTTATCGTTTCTCGCGTACTAAACGGCGAGATAGCTCTGCCGCCGCGCCAGTTTTTAAACGTAAATATCCCCGCCGTCTCGCCCCGCGAATTTAGAGGCTACCGCGTTGTGCCTGCTGGCAAACGCAGCTACGCCACGCACGCGATGCTTCACCGCAACCCGCGAGGCGTCGAGTATTATTGGCTCGGACAAGCCTCGAGCCTAGACTACGAGCAAAACGGCGAGTCCGATATCAGCGCGCTTAGCGACGGTTTTGCCTCGCTTACTCCCATTATGCTAGATATGACGGCGCATGCGAGTCTAGCCGCGCTAAAAACCGCCCTAAAGGATCAAATTTGAACGAAGAAATTTTAGAAAAACCGGACCGCTTTACGAGGTCTCGATGGCTATTAGGCGATGATTTTAAAAAGCTTCAAAAAGCAAACGTCCTAATCTGCGGCGTAGGCGGCGTAGGCGGCGTCTGCGCGGACGCGCTGGCTAGAACAGGCGTAGGCAAACTCACTCTCATAGATAAGGATGTTTTTGATATAACCAATCAAAACCGCCAAATTTACAGCGAAGCCGTCGGCGCGGTCAAAGTCGGTGAATTTGCCGCAAGATACGAGTGCGTAATGGCGCTGCAAGAGCTAATGACGCCGGAGTTTGTCGAGGATTTTGATTTTTCGCCCTTTGATCTTATTATCGACGCTATCGACGACGTGCCGGCCAAAGTCGCTCTCGCGCTAAAAACGCACGAAAAGTTAATTAGCTCTATGGGCGGCGCAAAGCGTCTCGATCCGACGCAGATCAAAGTCGCGTCCATCTGGCAGACTTGCAACGACCCGTTTGCCAAGAAAATACGAGCCGAGCTTAAAAAAGCGGGGTTTAAAGGCAAATTTGACGTCGTGTTTTCGACCGAGCTACCAAAATGCGTGAAACTGGGTAGCTTTATGGGCGTGACGGCGTGCTTTGGGCTAAATTTAGCCGCGCTGGCGGTAAAAAAAATCATCGGCGGAAGATAAGATAATCTGCCGATAGCTTGCCTAGGCGAGCCGAATTTATGCTATCATAGCGCACCTAAAATCAAGGAAAAAAATGAAAACATGCGTCATCCTAGCCGGAGGCAAAAGCTCGCGAATGGGCCGCGACAAAACGCTGCTACCTTTTGGCGGATTTGCGACGCTCGCGCACTACGGAGCGCATAAATTCGGGCGGATTTTCGAGCGCGTATTCGTTAGCTCCAAATTTGACAAATTTAACCCGCCCCTACCGCTCATAAAAGACGCTAACCCGGAGGAGTTCTCGCGGTCAAATTTGACCCAGGCGAGCGACAAAGAGGGCGCAGAGGCAAGCTTTGCTCAAATTTGCTCGCAAGATACGGTAAATTTGAACCCAAACGCCTTTTCTCCGATGCTAGCGCTTTACAGTATCCTTAAAAATTTCCCAAACGAAAGCGTATTTATCGTCCCGGCCGACATGCCCTTTGTTAGCGAAGAGTGCGTGCACGAACTATATAAATTTGCCCGCGAATACGACATGGTCATCGCTGCGGACGAGTCGCATACGCACTCGCTTTGCGGGTTTTTTAGCGGGGATTTAGCGGGCGCCGCGGGCGAACTTTTTGCCGCGGGCGAGCACAAGATCGGACTTTTGCGCGATCGCTGCCGCTGCAAGATCTTAAAATTCGCGCGCGAAGACGAGTTTTTTAACATCAATTACCAGGCTGATTATGAACAAGCCTTAAAAGAAGGAAAAATATGAAAAAAATTATCGTTTTATCGGCGATTTTGTTAAATTTAGCCCTAGTCGCCCAGGCGGAAACGTCGGAGCAAAATTTAGCCCCGCAGTCAGAAAATCCAGCCGAAAATTTAACAGAACCGACCGCCAAAGACGAAGCCAAGCGCCTATACGAAGCCGCCGCAAAGCTCGAATATGAAGGCGACAAAACAAGAGCCCTTCAGCTTTATAAGCTGGCGGCTAAAAAGGCGATATTTACGGACGAGGACGGCGAAACGGCCGCCATGGAGCGCTCCGTGATAGCGCCCTCAGATAGCGTAGCCGACGCGCCCGTAGAGGAGCAAAAGATCGCCTCCAAAGAGCGCCCGAAAGAGAAATTCGAAAGCGGCGAGGCATACGACGTGGATGAAATTTTGGGCCTAAAAATGCACCACCTAAACTACCTCCTGCCTGCAACCTACGCGTTTAACGACTTTGAAGATAGGCGTAGATTTGAGACCGCTTTTCAAATCAGCTTGCAAAAGCCGCTATTTTACGACGTGTTTGACATGAACGAAACGATCTCGGCTGGCTACTCGCAAAGCTCGTGGTGGCAGACGGCCAAGGGCTCGACGCCGTTTCGCGAGACCAACTATCGCCCCGAAATTTTCGTGACCGTCCCGATGAGATTTGAGGCGATGTCTAGCCTTGACTACCTGCGCGCGGGGCTTTTACACGAGAGTAACGGCCAAGGCGGCGAGAAGTCGCGCTCGTGGAACCGCGTCTATCTCGAGGCCAAACTTTACGCCGGTAGCCTCGTCGTGATCCCGCGAGCGTGGGCGCGCATCCCTGAGAGCAAGGGCAGCGACGACAATCCCGACATCGAAAAATACCTCGGCAACATGGATATAAATTTCGCCCTGCCTTACCGCGGCCACATCTTTACGGCGATGGTGCGAAACAATCTGCATTTTGATAAAACAAACCGCGGCGCAGGCGAGCTTGGCTGGCTGTTTCCGTTTGGAAAAAGCGGCGTTTACGGCTACGTGAAGTACTTCACGGGATACGGCGAGAGCCTCATCGACTACAACCGCCACACCGATAAAGTCGGCATCGGCTTTGCGATTTTGAAATAAAAGGCTAGCGCGCTCAAGCGGCGCAGGCAAGGTAAAAATCGCGGCAAAACGGCCAAAAGCGATAAGTCAAATTTGCCCACACAGACAAGCGCGGCAAATTTGACGAGCGGGCAATAAAGGTCGCCGTCGCAACGCAAGCGCGAAATTCGTCAAATTTAGGGAGATAGATGAAAAATTTATTAAGGCTTTTTATCGTCTTGACCTGCGCGACCTCGCTGCAAGCAGGCGGCAAATACGCGCCCAACCAGCAAAACGACGAGCGGCAAATCGCAACTTATGAGATATTTTTTAAGTACGATCTGCGCAACGGCGAAAAGGACGAAAACGGCAAAATACGCAACAGACTCTACGTCACCTAGCTAGACGCGAGCGGCGCGCAGCTAAATCACTACGTCATCGACGAAGCGTACGAGAAGTACAAGCGCAAGATCCCGGACGACCCCTCCACAAAGCTAAAAATCTCGTTCGCCGTCCGTGAAAACGAGCGCTGGGTGCTGCTAGAAGTCTACTCAAAAGAGCACCGAGACGCGCCTGCGTTCGCGGCTGAAAGGTGCCTATGGAATGGGCTAGAAAAGGAGCTGTTGGAGGATTTTGACGCGGGCGAGGTGCTAAAACTATACCGAAAAATCAAACGCTTCGACGCAAATTTAGGCTTTTTCGTCGAAAACAACATAGCCGAATACCGCAGGGACGGCAAGCCATCGTATAAGGAATTTACCAGCGTCCGAACAGGCAAAAAAGAAACGATTTTTGAAAAATAAGGCGACAGCAGACGCCTAAATAGCCGCGCATACCAGATAGGCGGCGACCCGCTGCTTTTTAAGTTTTTCTACCCGAGCGGCAAGCTAAAAAGCGTGATAGACCAGCGCCAAACGATCGGCAAGCCGCTTATCGAAGCGGTTAAAATACAAAAAGAATTTAACGAAAAAGGCAAGCTCGTAAAAGAGGTCGTAACCGATGCAAAAGTGGGCACGGCGACTACGAAATTTTACGGCAAAAACGGCGAAATCATAAAAACCGAAACAAAAAATCTCAGATAAACTAAGAGCGGAGAAAAATATGTTTTTAAAGCTAGATGAGATCGCTCGCGAGCTAGACGAGATATACCTGCCTCTGGAACAAGAGGGCATAACGGGCATGAGGCTGCTAGCACAAAGCGACGCCGACGCGTCCACGCAGGCGCTAGAAAATGCGCAAGAGGCTCTAGGCGTCAAATTTCCGCTTAAGCTTTTGCGGCTAGTTTGCAAATTTGACTTTGGCGAATTTGAGGTTTGCAACGTACGATTTGGCGCCGGCGGCGACTACGCTAGCGAGCTAGTGCGGCTAAACAGCACCGACGAATACGGCGGTAAATGGTAGCACGGCGATACGCGTCCTGCAAATTTGATAGTTTTTGCCATCGGCGATCCGTGGATATTTTTGCTTGATTGCACGGACGGTGCGATTTATGCGTGGCTGCTCGGGGACGAAGAGCTTTGCGGTAGGCGCGTTGCGGGCGATTTTGAGAGATTTTTTAGAGCGCTTGCTAGCATTGGTATCGCGCGACTAAACGAGCAAGCGACGCCTAACGCGGAGGATATTTAAAATTTGCCGTAGCGGACGGCGCGCAAACATGTGACAATTGCCCCCGAAAATATCCAAACGCAAACCGCCAATACAAAAATCTCGCGGATGTTCGGTCTGTCGGCGGGCAAAATTTTAGGCGGTAAAATTTTGGCGGACGGTGCGCAAACCCGAAACGAACGGCAAAATACGCCAAACGGCATGCTAGCAAGCAAATTTGACCGCGATAAAAGCTCGGCGGACGCGCGTGACCGAAATAACAACGGCGGCGCGTCAGCAAGCGATATGCAAGCAAAGCCACGCGACGATAAGGCGCTTGAATTTTGACGAGAGTTAGCAGGAAACTAATAAATTTGATACCAAAGCAGTGAGGTTCGCGCCGAAAAAAACAAATTTAAAAAGATGCTTAAAAAACGCAAAAATAGTCGTAAGCGCCGATAAATTTTAACTTCAGATTTGGCAAATCGCCGTAAAATAGCATTTGCTTTTCACAAGGCAAAAGGAGCTCAAATTTGCACTAAAAACCGTTTTTGCGAGCAAATTTACCGAGGTCAAAAATAAGACTCAAAAAATACAAAGCCGAATTTTAAGCGCCGATTTTAAATCCTCGTAGCCGCTTAAATTTGCCCTAAATTTAGCGCCCAAAAGCCGCCTACGCGATATTTTTCTTTAAAATAGAGCGCAATCAAACGAGTTAAATTTACGGCAAACCTGCACAGCCAAGCGTCTCGCGGCGTAAATTCCGTAGCCGTAAAACCAAAGCAAGCAACCGCTGTTTCGCTTCAAAACGCCGTTTCGCAACCGCTGTTTGAAGGCAAATTTAAAAATCTCTCAAAAACGCGAATTTAACAAGCCAAATTTATATTATTTTTTGCATTTGGGTGCTAAATTTGAGCTCAAATTTGCCGTAAATTCGGCGTATAAATTTAAAAAGGTAAAAAATGATAACCCCGAAGGCTCTTTACGCATCCGCAAGGCTTAGATCGCGACCTCTTAGCGTATCGGGCGTACTGCTTGGTAGCGGGGCAGCATACGGTGCGGGCGCGTTTAGGGCGGACATTCTCACGCTGGCACTGCTTACCACGCTGCTGTTTCAGGTACTCAGCGACTACGCCAACGACTACGGCGACGCGGTAAAAGGCACCGACGACGAGGGCAGACTGGGGCCGCGCCGCGCGATCCAAACTGGGCAGATGAGCGTAGCCGAGATGAAGCGCGTCATAGTCGTTACGGCGCTACTTTCGGCGCTTTGCAGCC
Organism: uncultured Campylobacter sp.; assembly: GCA_963515575.1. Classification (GTDB taxonomy): domain Bacteria; phylum Campylobacterota; class Campylobacteria; order Campylobacterales; family Campylobacteraceae; genus Campylobacter_A. The sequence goes on along the minus strand of CAUPYN010000026.1, from coordinate 3,395 downwards.
TCGCGCTAAGCGTTTTGGCGTTTGGCGAGCGGTTTTATCTCGTGCTACTATTTTTAGCGCTGGGCAGCGCGTCGATATACGCTGCGATCCGCTACACCGTAGGAGCCGGCGCATATGGCTACAAGGGCCTCGGCGACGTTTTCGTGTTTTTGTTTTTCGGGATTTTGAGCGTACTGGGCTCGTACTTTTTATACGTGCACTCGCTTGACGCAGCGCTGCTACTGCCTGCGTGCGCGTGCGGGATGCTAAGCACCGCCGTGCTAAATCTAAACAACATGCGCGACATCCAAAACGACGCGCTCAAGGGCAAGCGCACGGTCCCCGTGCGTATCGGGCTACGCGCGGCCAAGCTCTACCACTACGCGCTGATCGCGGGCGGAGCGGGATTAATGCTATACTACTCGCTTTTGCGCGGGGATTTGGGCGTAAAACTACTCTACATAGCTAGCTTTGTGCCGCTTATTTGGCATATCTTTTTCGTCTTAAAAGTGCGGGAATGCCACGACTTTGACGGACAGCTAAAAGTCGTCGCTCTCTACACGTTTGCGATGTCGACGCTATTTTTCGTCGGGGAAATTTTGGGCTAAATTTAGCCTGATCGTTCTTAGCCTGTGATCGGCGGACGGCAAAAAAGTAATTCAAATTTTTCTCAAAATGCCGCGGAAAAGCCATATATTTACTTTTTTAAAATACACTTTCAAACCTAAATCACAAGGAGAAAAAATGAAAAAACTCATCAAATTTTCGCTAGCAGCAGCGATCGCAGCGAGCTTCGCAAACGCCGCAGTATACGAGATCGACCCAGCACACAGCAACGTCGGCTTTAAGATCAAGCACCTAAGCATATCAAAAGTCAGCGGAAATTTCGGCAAATTTGACGCGGCGATCAACTACGACAAGGACGCCAAAGAGCTAAAAGCACTCGAGGCCACCATCGAAACTGCCTCGGTAAATACGCAAAACGACAAGCGCGACGAGCACCTACGCAGTGCGGATTTTTTCAACGCGGCCAAATTTGACAAAATCACCTACAAAATGGTCAAATTTGAAAAAGAAAGCGATACCGAAGGCAAGGTCGTGGGCACGCTCACGATGCACGGCGTCACTAAGCCCGTGGTGCTAAAATTCGAGCTTGGCGGCTTTACTGCGGATAAAAACGGTAAGGAAAAAATCGGCTTTAGCCTAGAGGGCGAGACCAAACGCAAGCTCTTTGAGATCGGGCTAGATACCTCCGATATCACGCTATCGGACAAAGTCGAGCTAGAAATCGAAGTCGAAGCGAAGGAAAAATAAACCTGCAGCAAACTCAACCAAAGCCCGTTTTTCGGGCTTTGGTTTATTTTTAAATTTTAAGTTTTCATAAATTTTGACAAACCGTGCGGCGCAAAATCCGCACGGCAAAAACTCAAACTAAAATTTGACGCATCAAAACATGATGTCAAATTTGAAAAACTAGCGAAACAGCCGCGCCAAAAGCCGAATTTACAACAAAAAGCATCTGCCCAGGCTCGCAAATCATACCAAGCGATCAAGCACGACCAAGCCGGCAAACCGATAAATTCGCTGGCCCCGTCGCCTTATAAAAACGTAAATTTACCCCTTACGCCCTAGCAAATATAGCCTCAACGCCTGCTGGGCCGTCATTTTGAGGTTACGCGTCGCGGTTTGCTTATCCATCGCTTCTTCTAGGCTTACAGGCTCGTTTAATACGCTAAAAAATGCGTCGATACCGTTTTCGTTACAGCCGCCGGTGCACGGCGACACGCTGCCCGCTAGCGCGATGACGGGTTTGCCGTATTTTTTAGCGATTTTTGCCACTCCGGTCGGGGTTTTGCCCATTGAGCTTTGAAAGTCTAGTCGTCCCTCGCCGGTGATGACTAGATCGGCGTTTTTCACGTCCTCTTCGAGGCGGATTTCCTCCATGATGATGTCGATGCCGGGCTTTAGTTTGGCGTTTAGGTAGCTAACAAACCCGTATCCTAGCCCACCTGCCGCGCCCGCGCCCTTAAAGTTCCAAAATTCGCTCGAAAAGTGCTCGCTCGTGGCACTCGCAAAGCTAATAAGCCCCGCATCCAGATCCTTTACCATCTGCTCGTCCGCGCCCTTTTGCGGTCCGTAAACGTAGGCCGCGCCGTTTTTGCCAAAGAGCGGATTATCTACGTCGCAAGCCACTAGAAACTCGCACTCTTGTAGCTCGGGTACTACGTTTTTGTTTGAGATTTTTGTGATTTTTATGAGGTTTTCGCCTTTGCCCTCGAGCAGCTCGCCGTTTTCGTCAAAAAACTCGTATCCAAGCGCGCTTAGCATACCCGTGCCCGCGTCATTCGTAGCGCTGCCGCCGATACCCACGATAAATTTGCGCGCGCCTTTGCTAATAGCATGCAAGATCATCTGTCCAAAGCCGTAGGTGCTCGTTTTCATCGGGTTTCGGCGCTCTTTTTCCACCAGCATGAGACCGCTGGAAGACGCCATCTCGAGGATGCCCAGCTCGCCTGCTAGCGCGTATCTGGCGGGGATCTTTTCGCCGAAAGGATTTTGCACGATAACGTCGATAAACTCGCCCTCTAGCGCGTCTGCTAGCGCCACCACGCTACCTTCGCCGCCGTCTGCGATGGGCTTTACCACCACTTCGTCCACTTCGCTCCCTAAGGCCTCGATGCCCTCCTTTACGGCGTTGCCGGCCTCGAGGGAGCTCAAAGAGCCCTTGAAAGAGTCGATCGCTATTAGTATTTTCATCTGTTTTCCTTTTTGGTAAGGCTTGTTTTTTGAGCGCTTTTTCAGTTGCGCTTCGCTCACTGCTTTGCAAGAAGCGGAGCTGGCTAAAATTTAGCTCGGCGGACTATCTTTGCTTCGTTGCACTCGCAACTGCAAACAGAAGTCCAGCCTACGCTAAATTTTATCTGCGCAACCCCAAAAATCATCTCAAAATACTTCGCCTTAAATTTTACGGTCTGATTTTATCAAATTTAGTTTAAACTCTCGACGCTTATAAATGCCAAATTTGACTCCAAGCCCGCGACGCTTTGTTCGAAGAGCAAAGCTATGTCGCCACATCTCACGTGCAGTGGGGATGGTGGGGTTTTTTGCATCGCTGCACTAGCAACTGCAAGCAGAGCGTAATTCAAGCCCCTTCCCCCTTAACAAGAAAGATTAAATTTAATGCGCAATGCTAAATTTAACCAAATCAAATTTGGCATTTTCAAGATGCGGGTCTAGGCGGACAAACTTGAAAATTTACCGTTACTACCATAAAGAGTGCAGTCTCGTCACGCCAAAACCGCACTCAAATTTATTTACAATAAAATCAGCGACGCTACCCAAACCGTCGCCATACCCACGATACCCATGATAAAAGTAAGCATCGTCTGGGTCTTGTAGCCCTGCTCCGGCGACAT
>CAUPYN010000025.1:0-14775 GCA_963515575.1 uncultured Campylobacter sp. | reverse complement strand
TCAGGAACCGTTACGGTCGATAAACTGATCGCCGCGGTACCTGAAATCAACAAGATAGCGACCATCAAAGGCGAGCAGATCTCAAACATCGGCTCGCAGGAGATGAACAACGAAGTTTGGCTAAAGCTGGCAAACAGAGTAAACGAGCTACTAACTAGCGGCGAGGCCGACGGCATCGTCATCACGCACGGAACGGACACGATGGAGGAGACGGCGTATTTTTTAAATTTAGTCGTCAAAAGCGACAAGCCGATCGTGTTTACGGGCGCTATGAGAAACAGCGGTTCGCTAAGCGCGGACGGCCCTCTAAATATTTTTAACGCTGTAAATGTCGCGATGAATAAAGAAGCCGCAGGCAAGGGCGTAATGGTCGTGATGAATGACGAGATACACGCTGCTCGTGAGGTAACTAAAACCAACACTACCGCGGTCGATACCTTTAAATCTCCAAACAGCGGCAAAATCGGCACCGTGTTTTACGGCAACGTCAAATTTTATATGAATCCGGTTCGCAAACACACCGTAAATTCGGCATTTGACATCACGAAGGTCAAAGAGCTTCCAAGGGTTGATATCATTTATAGCCACTCAAACGACAACCCGGATTTTATAAATTTAGCCGTCAAAAACGGAGCAAAAGGCATCATAAATGCCGGCATGGGTAACGGAAATCCATTCCCAAGCGCGCTTGAGGCTCTAGGCGAAGCGGTTAAAGCCGGTGTGGTAGTCGTGCGCGACTCACGCGTAGGTAACGGCGAGACCACGCTAAACGGCGAGGTGGACGACGGCAAATACGGCTTTTTAGCTAGCGACAACCTAAACGCGCAAAAAGCCAGAGTGCTTTTGATGCTTGCGCTTACGCAAACAACCGATAAGGCAAAGATTCAGGAGCTTTTTCTGACTCACTAAAATTTTAGTTTGAGCGGATATCTCGTGGGCGCTTTTAAATGAGCTTTAATTTTTCTCAACCTGTAGCCTACACGGCTAGTCTCAATCGAAAAATTATGCACAACATTTAAAATCACCTCACGATATATCCGCCTTATTTTATATTGAGGCAAGGTTGTTCAAAGCGGGTAACTTGCCATCTTATTCGCAAAGCAAAATCCATCTTACCTAGTTTCGCGATACTTCCGCTTTGTTTTCTATCGCGGCGTATTTGCTAAATTTACGGTTCGCCGTTGATGACTTTTTAGGCTGTCGTTAGCGGCAAATTTGCGTTAAATTTGAGATTTTAATTTAAGGAGCGAAAATGGGAATGAGCGCGCACTACTACGCCTATGCGCAAAACGATATAGAGGCGATCAAAAACGGCGGCAGTGACGATGTCGAGACGATGGACGAATACGACCTAGATAAAATGTGGGACGCGATGCATAAAACGCTAACTGGCAAAAATATGTTTGAAGCGATGAGCGCGGGCGAGATTTTCGCGACGCCAAATCCGCTTAGCTGGGCGATTTTCGGACGCGGCATGGCTGGCGAGGAGGGGAGCGAGGCGGTATCTTACGTGGACGCAGATGACGTAAAAGACGTAGCTAAAGCGATGTCTGATACCGATATCGACGCGCTTTTGGCAAACGTAGATTTCGCAGGCTTCGGCGAGGCGGGCACGTACCCCGAGATATGGGAGCACGAGAGCGAATTTGAAGACATCAAAGCCGAGCTAAAAGAGCGTTTTAACGGGCTTTTGAACTTTTATCAAAATGCCGCCGACAAAGGCCTTGGCGTGCTGATCGTAATAGTGTAAATTTTGCGGCAAATCCCGCTTAAGCGCTTGGCGACGATGGAGCCGCTTTTGGGATAGTTTTAAACCCGCATCTATAAAGTTAAATTTGCGGGTTTAAATTTGTGCGCTCAAAAGATAAGCTTGTTAAATTTACGCTCTGCACCTCAAAAACGCAAACAAAATGCCGCAGACAAATCCGCTAAATTTACGCGCCCGCGCATAACAAATCAAATTTCCGCCGCGATATAAAAACAAAAACGACGACTGAAGTAAATTTTGCTAAATTTCCGCCGCCCGCGCGCCGTTTTTTATCTTAAATTTATAAAATTTGATTTACTATTTTTTCAAAATTTAAGGCGCTTTATGAACTACCTGCTTTTTATCGTTACATTTTTTCCGATCAGCCTGATGCCCGGTATCAACATGACCTACGCGATGAGTATCGGCATGAGCCTAGGCTACGTGCGTGCGCTACCGATGATGGCGGGGCAGCTCGCCTCTCTGGCTTTCGTAGGTATTTGCTGTATGCTTGGCGTTGGCGCAGTTTTGGCGCATTATAGCTTCGCGTTTAAGGTTTTAAACATCATCGCAGGCCTTTATCTACTATATCTTGGCGCTATGCTGTTTTTTAGCAAGGGGCAGCTTAGTATCACGAAGGTTACGCAGCTACCGAGCAAAAAGCAGATGTTTTTAAACGGCGCCGTGGTCTGCATCTCAAATCCTAAGGCGTGGATTTTTCTATCGGCTTTGCTGCCGACTTTTTTGGACGCGAACGATCCTTTTAGCTTGCCTCGTATATTTTCTATCACCGTTATGCTCGTTTTTATCGAGTTTTGCTCGCTTAGCCTCTATGCGCTGGGCGGAGCGATACTAAAGAAATTTTTGCAAACCCACCTGCGACTTTTGGAGATTTTTACGGCCGCCATCATCTGCGTCATCGGCATTTTGATGATGCTTCGCTAAATTTACCCGCCGATTTCTCGTTAAATTTGATAAAATAGGACAAAATTTATCGCCTTGCCCGATAAATTCGGGGCAAATTTAAGGAAAATAAATGTTTAAAATTTTAGTCGCCGAGGATGACGAGAATTTAAATAAAATCATCTGCCTAAAGCTCGCTCAGGAAGGCTTTTCTCCGCTTGCGGCTTTTGACGGAGAGCAGGCTATAAAGCTACTAGAGAGCGAGCGTGCCGACCTTGTGATCACCGATATCATGATGCCAGGGCTTAGCGGATACGAGCTAACCAAACAAATCAAGCTGCTAGACGAGTCGCTGCCGGTGCTGATGATAACGGCAAAAAGCGGCATGGAGGGCATGGAGAAGGGCTTTGTCACGGGGGCGGACGACTACATGAGCAAGCCTTTAAATTTAAAGGAGCTGATTTTACGCATAAACGCGCTTTTGCGCCGATCTAAGATCGCTAGCGGCAAGCGGCTAAGGTTTAAAAACTCAGAGCTAGACTATGCGGCCCTTAGCCTAAAAATCGGCGGCGATACCGTGGAGCTTGCGCCAAAGGAGTTTTATCTACTCTTTTTACTGCTCTCGAATCCTGGCAAAATTTTCACTCGCCTAGAAATCATGCAAGAGATCTGGGGCTACGACACGGATAGCGACGAGCGCGCGATCGATACGCACGTAAAAAAGCTACGCCGAAAGCTAGAAAGCTGCACGGACTTTGAGATAGCTACGGTGCGCGGCATCGGCTATAAGGGCGAAATTTACGAGTGAAGGGCGGGGAGATAAAGTGAAAATTTTAAAAGCTATTTTCGCGGCGGCATCGGCGGTTTGCTATCTAAACTCGGCCGTTTTACCGCAAAGCGACTGGAGCAAAAAGGATCTAAAAGGCGAGGTCAAAAGCATGACGGCTACGGAGTACGAATACTCTATAGACGGCTCGGGCGCGCTAGAAAATACGCGCGTGAAGCGGACAGAGTTTAACGAAAACGGCTATATAGTGCAAGAAACCGAGCACATAAACGGCGTGCCAAACAGCTCTGTTTTGTTTGAGTACGGCAAAGACGGGCTAATACGCAAAAAATACCAAGATAGCGCCGTTTATCTCTACGAATACGAATTTGACGGCGAAAATTTAGTCGCGACGGCCAAAGAACAGCATGTGGAGGATAAATTTTACCCGCGTACGGAGAAAACTACTTACGGCAAGGACGGCAAAATGATCGCTCGGGCGGCGTATTCCGGCGGGACGCTAGTGACGGACGATAGCTACGTCTACGACGAAAATGGCGTTTTAACGCGGATAGAAAATAATATGGAGCCGCGGCACGGCATAGAGATAAGCTTCGAGCGCAAGCCAAACGGCGAATACGAAAAAATCACGCAAGCTTTGAGCTCAAAATGGGTTTATTACTACGCCGCAAACGGCGACGAGATGGAGTATACGTCGGTAAATTACTTCGGATACGAGGCAAAAATCGGGCAAATCTTGCAGTTTAAAGACATGGTCAGGGACGAGCGGGGAAATTTGACGCGTAAAACCTCGGTCAAATTTAAGCCCGCGGACAAATACTACGAAAACGGCGACATAAAAGATATCGGTCTATACAAAAAAACGGAAATAAAATATGAATACTACGCAAAATAAGAAAAAATACCTAATCAGTCTAAAAACATACACGGCGGCGATGTTTATCTTCGTCTTTTGCGTGCTTTGCGTCGCGGCGTCGGCGGCGATCATAGCTTACGAGCGGATATTTGAGATGAAGCTTGGGATGTTTTGGGGTATTATCAGCTTTTGCGCTATCGTGATGGGCGCGGGCGGAGCGATATTTTACGCGGTATCGGCCTATTTTTTGCGGTATGTCGAGAACTTTAAGCAAGTAGCCGGCAAGATCGCTAGAGGCGACTTCGCCGTTAGGGTTGCGCGCAAAAACTGCAAGCGCGGCGCGGATAGCGAGTATCTGCACGAGCTAGACGAGCTGGCGGCAAATATAAATTTGACCGCAGCTGCGCTAGAAAAAATGGACTACATGCAAAAGGACTTCGTCTCAAACGTCTCGCACGAGCTAAAAACGCCTCTAAGCGTCATCAGCGGCTACTGCGAGATCGCTCAGGACGAGACGGACGAGACGCGCAGAAACGAGTATCTAGACCTCATAAAAGAGCAGGCAAACTCGCTAAGCAGGCTGTGCGAGGATATGCTGCTACTATCGCGCCTGGACAGCCAAGCGGGCGTAAATTTAGACGAAAACGTGCGCGTAGACGAGCAGCTACGAAAGGCCGCAGCGATGCTGATGCAAAAATACGATGGGCGTGAGTTTGATCTAGATCTAGCCGCCGTAAGCGTACGTAGCAACGCCTCGATGCTAGCGCAAATTTGGGTAAATTTGATGGATAACGCGCTAAAGTACTCGGCCGCGGACGTCGGCGTGAGCTGCTGCGAAGAGGGCGGCGGGCTTGTCGTGCGCATTAGCGACGAGGGGGCGGGCATCGAGGCAAAAAAGCTAGAAAAAATCTACGATAAATTTTATCAATGCGAGGAGTCGCACAAGGGCAAAGGTAGCGGCCTGGGGCTATCTATCGTGCGGCGTATCGTTCATCTTTTAGGCGGGGAGATAAGCTATGAAAGCGAGCATGGACGCGGCACGACCGCGAGCGTAATGATCCCAAACGCGCGTAAAATTTGAAGCAAAAAGCGGCTAAATTTGAGAAAATTTTCGCTTTTGCGGCGGGTAAATTTGACTCTCAGGCTCGGCTGATTGCGCGGCAAATTTTACTTGCGGGCGCGAAATTTGACGAAATAAGCGCAAATTTAACTCGAAATTTTAAAAAGTCATACAAAGGACACATTGAGGACACAAAAGGTCATTATAATTCTCCAAAAATAAAGGAGAAAAAGATGAAAGATTCTGCAGTAACTCACGTAACTATGGCTATCGGAGCCGTGCTTTGGGGCTGTCTAACCGCAGCGGTGGTTTTGTTTTAACGGGTAACAAAACGTAAAAACAAAAATCTACGGACGAGTTATCCAGGCGATAGCTCGTCCAACCTCTAAATCAAATTTAACCACGATCCCGCACCGCTCTGACAACTCCGCTTTTATAGCTGCTCAAATTTGCTCGGTTTATTAAATTCCCTGCTCGGCGAGCTTGTTTTTATATAAAATTTAAAATTTGACTCGCAAGCAGAAGTGCTGAAATTTAATCTTAAATTTAGACGTTCTAACCGCTACCCTGTGCGCTTTGATTGTTTATTTAGCTTCTTTTGGATAAAATCGCCCAAATTTAATCTTAAGGTAAATCATGAAACAAGCAAAAGTCTGGAAATTCGGCGACAATATCGACACCGACATCATCATAGCCGCGCGCTATCTAAATACCTCGGACGAAAAAATCTTAGCCACTCACATCATGGAGGATGCCGATCCTGAATTTAGCAAAAAAATATCCGTCGGCGACGTCATCGTAGCGGGCGAAAATTTCGGCTGCGGCAGCTCGCGCGAGCACGCTCCTTTGGCGCTTAAGGCCGCAGGCATAGGTGCGGTGATAGCTAAGAGCTTTGCTAGGATTTTTTATAGAAACAGCTTTAACACTGGGCTTTTGATACTTGAAATCAAAGAAACGGATGAGATAAACGCGGGCGACGAGCTAAAAATCGATGTGGATAACGGCGCGGTCGTAACTTTAACGAGCGGCAAAGAGTATAAATTTAGTCCGATACCGCCGTTTATGCAAGAGCTTTTAAAAAGTGGCGGCCTCATAGAATACGCAAAAACAAGGATATAAAATGTCTAAAATTTATAACATAGCGGTGATAAAAGGCGACGGCATCGGTCCTGAGATAGTAGATGAGGCGATAAAGGCGCTGGATGCGGCTAGCGCGGAGTTTGGTTTCGAGCTTAGCTATAACTACTACTTGATGGGCGGTGCGGCGATCGACGTGTTTGGCGAGCCTTTGCCTAGCGAGACGCTAAACGGTGCGCTAAACTCAGACGCTGTGCTTTTTGGCGCTATAGGCGGGCCTAAATGGGACGGCTTGCCGCGTCATCTGCGCCCTGAAAGCGGGCTTTTGAAGCTACGAAAAGGGCTTGGCGCGTACGCAAATTTGCGCCCTGCGATGATATTTGACGAGCTGGTGGACGCTAGTACGCTAAAGCCATCCGTCCTTCAGGGCGTCGATTTTATCGTGGTTCGCGAGCTAACTGGCGGGATATATTTCGGTCAGCCGCGCGAGAAAAAAGAAAATAGCGCCTACAACACGATGACCTACACGAGCGAGGAGATCGAGCGTATCGCAAAGGTCGGATTTGAAACCGCGATGAAGCGCAAAAAACGCATCTGCATGGTCGATAAAGCAAACGTACTAGAGACCAGCCAGCTCTGGCGCGAAGTCACGAGCGAGGTCGCAAAGAGCTATCCGGAGGTAAATTTGGAGTTTATGTACGTCGATAACGCGGCAATGCAGCTGGTGCGCGCACCTAGTAAATTTGACGTGATTTTGACGGAAAATCTCTTTGGCGATATCCTAAGTGACGAAGCTAGCATGGTGTGCGGCTCGATAGGGCTCCTGCCAAGCGCTAGCATCGGGGGCAAGGTGGGAATATACGAGCCTATCCACGGCAGTGCGCCTGATATTGCTGGGCAGGGCATCGCAAATCCGGTTGCTACGATACTAAGCGCGGCGATGATGCTTAGGTATTCATTTGGCGAAAATGCGGCCGCGCAAGCGATCGAAAACGCCGTAAAAGCAGCACTCGCACAAGGATATAGGACGAAGGATATAGCAGAGTTTGACGCTAAAGAAATTTGCACTACGAGCGAAATGGGCAATATCGTAGCCTCGCTCGTAAAAAAAGCGTAAAGATGAAAGATACGATTACCGAAGCCCTAATCTACGAAGCTCAAGGGCTAAAAGACGACGCACTGATAGTTTATAAAAACATCCTAAAGCGCGAGCCGACAAACGCCGCCGCGATCGCCGCGATAAGGCGTCTAAGCGGCCTTAGCAGAAAAAAAACGGGTGTAAACGAGCAGATGCGCGATTTTTTCGTCAAGATGAAAACGGACGAAGAAATAACCGAATTTAAAAGGTGGCTGATAAAACTATGAAACTAGAAGAAATAGCAAAAATGGCGATAGACGAGGTGGCGATGGAGCTAGAGCGAATGGGCGCCGCGCGCGAAAAACAGGACGTATCGCAAGAGGCTTGCGAAACTAAAAACGGGATAAATTTAACAAATGCGCCCGTATCAAGCGGCGACGTAAATTTAACCAACGCCGCGGGCCTTACGAATTTAGTCGGCGAGATAAGCGTAGCGGACGAGGCTAGCGAGTTTGAGGCGGCTTTAGATAGCGCGACAAATTCGCAAAAAACAGCGACGGAATTTGGCGGCGTAGATGAGGTTACCGCAATCGCTGCCCCGCAAAAAAAAGCCTTTGAAGTCGAGGTTGCGAATTTTACGGGCGAGGAGATATTTCTAAAAAACCTAAAAGAGCGCGTTTTGGTGCTTTTTGAGGGACTAAACGCGACCGGCGAGGAAAACCTAAAAGATAGGCTCTCGCTCACGCTTAAATTTTTAGAATTCGTGCTGGCAAATGTCGAAAATCGGCTCGAAAATCTGCAAAAATAAAAATCTAAAATGGCTGCGAGATTTTCTAGCACCCTACACCAAGCGCGCGTATATCGTCGGCGGCTGCGTTCGCGATGCGATGCTCGGTAAAAAAATCTCCGACTTTGACGTTGAAATTTACGGCATCGACCTGGCTAAATTTGACGCGCTGATGGCGCAAATCGGCGCTTGCGGCGTGGGCAAAAACTACTTCGTTTATAAATTTAAAAATTTCGACCTTTCTTTACCGCGAACCGAAAACAAAACGGGCGAGGGTCACAAGGCCTTTGAGGTGGCTTACTCCGATGACGAGCGTGCGGCGTCTTTGCGCCGAGACTTTACCGTAAATGCGATGATGATAAATATCTTTGACGGCTCGTTTTTAGACTTTTACGGCGGAGAGCGCGACCTAAGGCGCGGTATCTTGCGCCATATCGACGATGAAAAATTCGCCGAAGATAGCCTGCGCGTACTGCGGGCGGTGCAGTTTAGCGCTCGGCTAGATTTCCGTATCGCGCGAGGTAGTTTGCGGCTGATGAAACGCCTAAGCATCAGAGATCTTAGCCGAGAGCGCATAAACGGCGAGCTAGTGAAGCTTTTTGGTGCCAAATTTCAAGAGATCGGCTTTTTGTATCTTTATAAACTAGGTCTTCTTGGTAAAATTTTCGGGCTAAATTTGAGCCGCAAAGAGGCAAAAAAATTTGCCGAAAAACTAAAAAGCGCGGTCAAATTTCTACCCAAACAAAACGGCAAAAAAGATGAGCGCGAGTTTTTATATCTTTTAAACGGCTTTTTTGGCATTAAAAATTTTTACGACTTAGGACTCCCTAAAAGCTTTGAAGCTTGCGTCAAAGAGCCGTTTTTTGTGGGTCGCCCGAGTGATAAAGACTTGCTAAAAATCGCCCTTGATAAACCGCTAAAAAGCTGGCTCGGGCTAAACTCGCCAAGCCTCATAAAACGAGCTAAAAATTTAGGCATTTTTGAGGCTAAATTTGAGCCCGCTATCGATACGGAGGAGATTTTAAAACTGGGCTTTAAAGGCGCTGCAATAGGCGCTGAGATAAGGCGCAGGCAGGATATAGCGATAGATAAATTTTTAAACAAAAAGTCAAGCTCGGCTAAAAATTAACCTAGTTAAAAGCGCAAATTGGCTAAAATCAAGCCCTATTTTAAAGAGGCGAAAGTGGAAAAAATCTCAAATATAAATTTTCAAAATAAAAATATTCTTTTTAGTATAAGTTTTGCAAAAAGCCTAAATTTAAGTGACTCGGCAAGTGCTTTTGTGGCCTTTAAAACGCAGGCTAAGGCGGCTTTTTAAATGTTCAACATCGTCCTCGTTCATCCTCAAATCCCCCAAAATACGGGCTCGATCGGGCGCATGTGCGTAAATGCAAACCTTAAGCTTCATATAATCAAACCGACTGTTTTTGACATCAGCGAAAAGGCCGTTAGGCGCGCGGGACTTGATTACTGGGCGCGGCTAAATCCCATGATTTGGGAGGGTTTGGACGAGTTTTTACGCGCAAACGCCGCTTACGAGGATAGATTTTTTTACGCGACGACGAAGGCGCATAAATTTTACTTTGAAGCGGAGTTTAAAAAGGGCGACTTTCTGTTTTTTGGCGGCGAAAGTACGGGCTTGCCCATGGAGCTGATGGAGCGAAATTTCTCAAACGCGATCAAAATCCCGATGGGCGAGCACGGTAGAAGCTTAAATTTAGCCACGAGCGTGGGCATCGTCGCGTATGAGGCTATCAGGCAAAATTTCGCCGACTCGGGCTTTGGAAGCGCATTATGAAAATTACGGCAAATAGGCTTTTTGCGGTCGTTTTTTCGGCTCTGTTTTTCTCAGTTTTTGCGGCGGGCGCCGAGTTAAAGATCGCTACGTTTAACGCGCAAAATTTATTCGACGCAAAAAACGACGGTAGCGAGTACAAGGATTTCGTCGTCGGCAAATCAGAGTGGAACGAGAAAAAAGCGAGCGCCAAATTTAAAGCCGTAAGCGCAAAGATAAAAGAGCTAAACGCCGATATCATCGCGCTTCAAGAGATCGAAAACGAAATGATTTTAAAAGAGCTGATGAGGGAGACGAGCTATAAATATTTTGCATTTTCTAAAGGTAAAAACGGCCCCGTAGGCCTAGCCGTGCTATCTCGCATAAAGCCTGAAAAAACGCAGATCTTTAGCGTACCAAACGTAAAAACAAGAGACATTTTAAAGCTTGATTTTGAAATAGACGGGAAAAAATTTAGCCTTTTAAATTTGCATTTTCCTGCTAGAAAAAACCCCTTAAAGCAGCGAAAAACGGCTTTTGTCACGCTAAAATCAGCCTTAGCTGATACCAAAAAGGTCGTGGTTTTGGGCGATTTTAATACGCCTTACGGAGATAAAGAGCTGCTGGGCGATTTTGAAACTAGTAAAAATTTAGCCAATCTTTGGGCGTTTTTGCCAAAGCACGAGCGCTACTCGCACACGAGCCTAAACGCACTCGATCACGTCCTGCTCTCAAAGGACGCGCTTAGTCAAAACTATGTCTTAAACAGCTTTAAGGTTGAGCGAGAGGGAGAGCAAATTTCGGATCACTTCGCGCTGGTTTTTAGGCTAAATTTTGATAAAAACGCTAAAAATACGCTACAAAATATCGCCGAAGCGCGGGTTGGCGAGCTAACAAAAAAGTCAAATTTACCTGTTTTGTTAAAACGCGCCACGGTCGTGCACAAAGATAAAAAGGGCTTTACGCTAGCGCAAGATAAGCGCGGTATCTACGTCTACGAGCCAAAAAACGACGCAAAGCCCGGCCAGGTCATGGATGTAGCGGTAAACCGCCTAGATGAGTTTAAGGGAAATTTTGAGATTAGCTCGCATTATGCGGTAAAAATTTATGACGAAACGCAAGACCCGAATGAGCAGATGCTGGAAGCTAAAAATCTAAAACAAGCGCGCCCGGGCGACGTATTTGATCGTATCGGCGGCGAAGTGCGAAATGGTAGGCTCTATACGCCGTACGGAGATATTAAAATTTACGGCGCTAAGGGCAAACTGCGCAACGAAAAAGAGGTGATTTTCACCTCCGTTCGCGTCGTGAGCTACAAAAACGAACCTCAAATTTGGATAGAAAATGAAGATAATTGACGCGTTGGTGCTGGGCGCATTCGTACTTTTCGTTATATTTTTTATGCGCGGATTCGTCACGCAGACGCTTGAGAGAAGCAAAAGAAGACAAAATTTAAAAAAGGATAAAAAATGAGCGAAACAAAAGAACTGATCGTGGAGATCGGCGTCGAGGAGCTGCCGGCGATCCCGTTTTTAAAAGAGTGCGGCAACGTCGCGGCGAAATGGCGCGAAACGCTAGTGCAAAACGGCCTAGATAGCGAGTGCGAGTTTTACTACACGCCGCGCAGGATCGCGTTTTACCACCCTAAATTTGCGGTGCGTCAGGAGGACGGATTTAGCGAGTTTATCGGTGCACCCAGACAAGTCGCGCTAAAAGACGGCGCCTGGACGCCTGCCGCGCTAAGCTTTGCTAAAAAATGCGGTATCGAAGAGTCCGAGCTCAAATTTGAAACAGTCGGCGGCAAAGAGGTGCTCTACTACAAAAAGCCAGTCGCGGGCAAGCCTAGCTCTGAGCTTCTTGGTGATATGATCGAGAAGTTTTTGATGAGCTTAAATTTTGGCAAATCTATGCGTTGGGGCGATGGTAAATTCGAGTTTATCCGTCCGATTCGCTCGTTTTTGTGTTTGCTTGGAGACGAGGTCGTTAAATTTAACAAATTTGACGTGGAAAGCGGCGATACGATTTTCATGCACAGAAGCGTAGGTTACGATAAATTTGCCGTCAAAAACGCCAAAGATTATTTCGCCGCGATGCCTAAAATCGGCGTAATCCTCGATCAAAACACGCGCCGAGAGAAAATTTTGAGCGAGTTTAAGCAAATCGAAGCCAAAAACGGCGTAACGGTCGAGGTGGACGAGGCGCTGCTAGACGAGGTTGTAGCGATCACCGAGCATCCGACCGCGCTGCTGGGCGGCTTTGAGCGGGAGTTTTTGGAGGTGCCTAGCGAGGTCATCATCACCTCGATGAAGGAAAATCAGAGGTATTTTCCGGTTTTTGAGGGCGGCAAGCTCGCTAATCGCTTCGTAGTCGTGAGCAACGCCATCTCACCCGAGCCTACGCTCATCGTAAAGGGTAACGAAAAGGTACTTCGCGCAAGGCTTAGCGACGCTATGTTTTTTTGGCGTAGCGACCTGGCGCATGAGTTTGGCCCGGAAAAGCTAAAAAACATCACCTATCTAAAAGAGCTTGGCAGCACATACGACAAAAGCGTACGCGAGCTAGGCGTCGCAAAACGGCTGGCTAAAATCTGCGCCGATAGGCTAAAAGAGTGCGCGGGAGAGGGCTACGAGGCGCTACTGGAACGCGCCGTGATGCTAAGCAAGGCCGATCTAACCACGCAGATGGTATATGAGTTTACCGAGCTTCAAGGCGTGATGGGCGGCTACTACGCGGCGGCAAAGGGCGAAAACGAAAACGTCGTAACCGCGATCAAGGAGCAGTACTTGCCAAGCGGCGAGGCCAGCGCGCTACCTAGCACCATCTTTAGCTCCGTCGTCGCGCTCGCGATCAAGCTCGAGACGCTAATCGGGCTCTTTAGCGCGGGTAAGATCCCAAGCGGCAACAAGGACCCGTATGCTCTGCGCCGCGCGGCTAACGGCGTCATTAAGATCATCCAAAACGAAAATCTAAACCTTGATATCGTGGCGTTTTTGCGCGAGACGGCGGAGGGCTACGCTAAATTTGACGTCGAGGCGCTGATAGGATTTATATTTGATAGGCTTTATACATTTTTTGACGTGAACCCGTCCGTCGTAAAGGCCTGCCTGGCTAGCAAAAAAGGCGACGTACTCGCGCAGTGTGAGGCGATAGAGGCTCTAGGCGCGATCTGCGCGGCAGAGGACTTTAGGCAAAATTTCAGCACCTTTAAGCGTCTGGCAAACATCATCAAGGATGAAAATTTCGGCGCAGTAGACGAGGCAAAATTTGAAAACGAGAGCGAGAAAAAGCTAAATGATGCGTTTAAAGTTGCGGTAAAAGCCGGCGGCTCATATAGCGAACGCTTAAAAAATCTTTTCGGTCTAAAAGCCGCGATAGACGAGTTTTTCGACAACGTAATGATAAATGCCGAGGATGAGCTCGTGCGTAAAAACCGCCTTGCGCTAGTGGGGCAAATTTACGCGGAATTCCTCAAGATCGCCGATATAAAAGAGATAAGCTTGTGAAGCGACTCTATGTATTTGCGGGCGTGAACGGCGCGGGCAAATCGACCTTTTACGTGAGGCAGCTAGAGGATGATAAAATTTATGGATTGAGGATAAACTCCGATGAGCTCGTGCGGGAATTCGGCGATTGGCGCAACGCAAAAGATCGTCTCAAGCGATAGCGACGGTAGCGAGCCACAGGCGAAGCTAAACAGCGCGTGGCAAGACTGGCTCTGCGCCTTCGCAAAAACTACCTTGAAAACGGCGTCAGTTTTAATATCGAAACGACGCTGAGCGGGCATTCTATCGTAAATTTTATCAAAGACGCCAAGGCGCGCGGCTACTTCGTTACGCTATTTTACGTAGGCCTTGAAAGCGTGGAGCTTTCTAAATGCAGAGTCGCGATACGCGCGGCTAAAAACGGACACTCTATAGACGGTGCCGTGCTAGAGCGCAGATATGACGCCAGCTTTGTCAATTTAGCCCGTCTCATCGGCGTTTGCGACGAGATATATTTCTACGACAACAGCGCTCCTATAAAAAACGAAGACGAACAGAAATTTTCAAATTTGGCTCTAGTCGCTAAAAAGCAAGACGGCTGCGTAACGAGGATAAGCGAGAAAAAATACGAGTGGTTTGAGCGGGTGATGAGGGAGGCTGAAATTTGCTCATAAAGTTGATAAGAAAGTTACAAATTTGTACGTAGTATATCAAAGGATTAATATATGGAAAATAAGGTTTACTATGGAGAATATTCTCTAAAACATTGGATTGATTTGATTTTAAAACAGGATATAGAACTTCCGCCGTATCAACGTTATTTTGTTTGGGAAGACATACAAGTAAGGACACTTATTGAGGCTTTTAAAGAAAAACAGTTTATTCCGTCTATTACGATAGGTTATCACAAAGACAAAAATATTATTATAGACGGACAACAAAGATTAACTAGTATATTGCTGTCGTATTTGGGTATTTTCCCTAATAAAGATAAGGATGCCAAAAAGAATAGTAGCGATACATTTGCCGATGAAAATGATGACAATCTGGATGATGATGAAAATAATATGATGGAGTGAAGATTTGATAGATTAACTAAAAAAGGAAGAAGCAAGGAAGAGATACTTAAAAATATAAAAGATGATGGCTACAATTCTTTGAAGATAGAAGAAATTGATGAAGATTTTTGGAAAGATAATTTTTTGGGTTTTTCTTATATAGTAC
>CAUPYN010000024.1:0-15288 GCA_963515575.1 uncultured Campylobacter sp. | reverse complement strand
GAGTTACCGCATAACCCAACCAAAACATTTTACTAAATGGTAAAAATCCGGTAGAAAATTATAACATTATAATTAATACTATTATATAATATATAATCATATATATACATAAAATACCGTTATTTATTATAAAACAACTTATTTAGCAATATCTAACTCTTTGTTATTCTCTCCTACTTTTTCGTCCTTTTGCTGCAACGCCGACTCTTGGCTTTTTAGACTTATGACCGACTTCATAGTGGAGATGAAAGATTTTACGAAAAAGTTTTTTAAAAGCGTTTTTATTAAATTTGTAAAGAATAGAAAATGAAGGACAAATTTTATCCTACAACGGGCGTCTAGTCCACCCCTCGAAGTATGCTGAATCTTATCGAATAGTAGCTTAGGTGGTTATTAATTTTCAATATTAATTTTTATCGTTTTTTGCCTGGTCTTAGTACTTTAAAAAACCCATCGAAAAGCAAAATTTTATGCCAAAACTTAAACAAATTTTGCCCATTTAAGCTATCAAAACTTAAAGCAAGAGTTTTGCCTTTTACAGATCATCGGTAAAAAGGAGCTTTTGATGTTTTACTATTTAAAACAAACATTTTCATTAGCATTTAGCTATCGATCAAAGTCCGGATCTTGCATGGAAGGTTTCTTTTTAAGCGGATTTTCTATCTCCACCATGTCTACAGTCGGGTCTTTAATTTGAATCGGCTTTCTTTCGATAGCAAGTAAATCATCTTGAAATTTTTCTGCCTTTTCTTTCCATTCTTCTGCTTTTTCCAAGGCTTTTGCTATCGAAAGTTCGTATTTTTGACATTCCTCTAAAAGATTTTGAGTTTGGTCTCGAGACTTCCGTAGTTCACTTCTAGTTTTACTAAGAATGACGGCTGTTTTATAGCGTTTTTGTCGCATTTTTTCAAGCTCCTCGACGTATACATTTGGACTATACGCCAAGGCAATATCCATTTGTGTTTTAAGAGTATTGTTTTGGGTTTTTAGATCATCGACGGCTTTTAAAATTCCGTCGTCATAGTCTTCGTAAGTCTTAAGCTTTTGGGTAGGAATCCCAAGTTCATAGGCGACTTTAGAGATTTGCTCGTCTCTCTTTTTTTTAAAATTTTTAAATTTTTCTTGCTCGTCTTTAAGCGCTTTTTCTAGTTGTTTAATTCTTTCGCCGTCTTTGGGTAAAAAAGCGATCAACGCCTGAATAAATGGCGATATAACCGGCTTTTGTCCTATTGCTTGCGTGTATGATTTTAGCTCTTCTACGGTTTGCTGCTCAAATTCTTGACGGTTGATCGATTTTTGTTTTTCTCTGTCGGCTTCTACGGCTTTTTGTATGGTCTCGTCTAGGTCTTTTTGCGTGTATTTAGCCTCTTTATCTTTTTTGAGAGCTCCTAGCTCTCTAAAAAACTCGGCCGAAAGCCCTTTGTCTTTGTATTGCTTGCGGAGCTGTTCGAGGTACTCGGATTTTTCTTTATCGTTTAATAGCTTTTCTTCATTATCATCGATCGCTTTTATAACCTCGACAACTGCTTTTTCCATCGCCTTTTTTGATAGGTTTCTTGCAGCTTTCTCAGCCTCTTTTTGCTTGGCGTATTTGCGCGGCTCTATACGCTCGGCTCCGCTTAAGCGTTTGTCCTGCCCTCTTTGCATTTGCAGAATTTCGGCGGTTTCGGTTTGAATTTGGCGTAAAACCTTAGGGGTAATAAGCTCTCTGCGGTAGTTGTTTTTTCCGCTCTCTTTATCAAGCGTAATAAATTCTAGGTGCGCGTGGTGGTTAATTTGCTCTTTGCCGTCCTCGTCGATATGCCCCTCGTCTCTGTGTATCGCGATTTGGTAGCACTGAAAGCCGTATTTGTCGTTAAAGTGCTTGGCTAATCGTTCTAAGTCATCCATCGCAGTATCTGGTTTTATGTTACAAACCGCGCTCCACTCGTAAGTTTTAGCTTGAAATCTTTGCCCGGTGCGCCTCGTATAAGTCTCTTTTGCTTCGCTTATGATTTGATTTTTTAATTTCCTCGCTTTTTCGGCGGATCTATTGCACTCCGCCCCTTTTTCGTTATCGATCAGATAGCTTGGGGGTAAGGTGCGATCGTTGTGTTCAGCATTAATAGCAAATGATTTTTTAAAATTTATGCTTGAAATTTGACCCATTTAGTTAATACGTGCCTTCTCTTGATGAAATCTCGATAATTTCAATCGTTAAAATTTCATCTTGTTTCAGCCCTATAACTCGGTAATGGATACCGACACGCCAACGCCAGCGATTTTCATAGCCTTGCATTTTTTCGACGTTATTCGTTGCAAAAGGATTTTCTCTTGTTTCTAGCTCCCTTAAAAAGGTACGAATTTTTAAGGCTGCTTTCGGATCGCTCTTTGAAATTTTGGCTAGTTCTTTATCGGCAGAACGCTTGAGCGCGATTTTATACATTATCAGAACCCATTTCGGCTATAACTTCCGCCTTGATCGTCTCCTGCTCCGCTTGCGACAATTTTTCAAATTCTGTATCTAGCTTTTTAATAGACGGGGCTTCTGAAAGTTTGTAGCTTTTGGGCTCGTCGATCTTGCTTTTTACTTTTGCTTTTAGATAGCTAATTAGCTCCGATTGCTGGCGCAAGAGCTCTTGGATCGAGTTTAATTTTTTCTCCTCTCTCTCTAGCGAATTAAATAGTGCTCTACGCGTCATTGTTTCGTATTTTGCGTAATTTATTTGCGTTTGCATCGTATTCCTTTTTAGCGGTTTTGTTTAATTTGGCTTGTTAAAATTATAACATTTATATTGCTAAAAAGCAAATTATTACCTTTGAGCTTGTCGAAAAGGTGGATAATTTGCAAATTATCCACCTTAAAAGATTAATCGCAAGCTCTTAATATTTAGGCGATAATTTGTTTTTCTACTCGGCAAGCTCGTAGAAAAATATAAGGCTATATGCCTATGTGTGGCATAAGAGTGGTAAAAAATACCTAATTTTTTTAGAATTGATATATGGATAAAGAAATCGACTTCTCTAAGGGTATTAGAAATCCATATGTAGATAAAAATCTAAAGAGGCAAATAACTATAAATTTAAACGGCAGAGCAATTGATTATTTCAAAGATATGGCTAATAGAAAAGGTGTCCTATATCAAACGTTAATTAGTATTTTTTAAATGATTGCGTGGATAAAAAATTAGATATTGCTGTGGTATAGGATTTTTCTTAATAATATATTCTATCCAGCATATATTTTGCAAGGCATATTATGGCTATAATGACAACAATAAGAATATATTTATAAAAAGGTAAATTTACAAAATCAAAATCAGGATTTCTAAATTTACCTCTTAGATTTATAAGAAACAACTGGGCGATTAACACTAGAATACGCTTTATTTCTTCCATCGATTACTCCAAGCCTTTAATAAATCCAAAAGGGATTACATGCCCTTTTGGATTATATAGAAAGATTACTTAAAAAATTCCGCCTATACCTTTATCAAAGAAGATATACTGGATTTCTTGAGCATATTTTCTGCGCGTGGCAAAATAGCAAGGAGCAAAGATAATATTTAGTTTTCTTACCTCTCCCTCGATCTCATTAATTTGATCTATTGCATCTTGGACGCTTCCTACAAACTTAACAAGCACGCCTTGAGGCAAAAGGAACAAGAAGCCAGCAATATAGTTTTTTATCCTATCAGAGCATTGCGTTGTTTCGTTGATATACTCTTCTACCTTTTTGGCAACTCTTGGGGTAATTCTCTCCATTGTTACATCTGCCCTAAGCCCTAAAAGCCTAGATATAACTTCGTAGCAAAGCTGTTTTTGTCCATCAGTTAAATTTTCATAACCATTCATTTTTTATCCCTTTGTTTATTTTTTATTCTCTGTTTTGTTTATAGTGTTGGTATTACTATGACCTACACTGACTAAGGCACTGCAACCTACTGTAAGCAAGGTAGCAAGTGCAACTAAAAATGCTATAATTGTTTTTCTCATTCAACAACTCCTTTTGTTTTGGTGTAATTCGGAACAAAAGGGGTCTAAAAAATACACTCAAATTTGTAATTCAAACTAAAAGGCTACTCGCCTAAAACTCAAGCCAAATTTTTAAGCATAGGTATCCCTTTGGGGGTAAAAACACTTAAAAACAATGTTCAAGAAATATTATTTTATGTTGATTTTTAGCCCTGTTCCCACTTGGTGAGCTTTTAGAGCCAACTGAATATATAAAGTAGCCTTAGTTCCGAATTACAGGGCAAATTATAGCGGATAGGCGCTTAAAAATTTATATAAAATCGCTTAGTTTTTCTTGAATTATAGTATTACTTTTCTAACATTTTATCGGATATTTTTTACAGATACGGTGGCTACTAAGTTTGGTGTAAATCTTATATTTTTATAATGGATTTTATTAAAAATATTTATGCTTCATATTTCTTGAAGTAATTCTTAAAATGTTTTAAGCTATCAAACGTTTGTTCGCTACTATATCCGTCATCTGTATTAAATTTTTATGATGACCCTTTCGCCTTCTTGTCTTAGGCTTTGAATCTTTAGCATACCGTATTGAGATAGCCTCGCTCTTAGAAGCTTTATCTCAAACCTTTTTAGACATGGGGCATAGTAGAGAGGAGATCACGAAACACTATACAGAGTTTTAAGGGGTCTAGGAAGCCCCGCAATCAATTTTACTCGTTTAAAGTATTAAAATGCACCTTAAGCCGTTAAAATTAATTGTAGGCCAAATTTGAGAGGTTTATACGCGGTTTTTAAAAATACCCTCAAAAAAATCATCAGTCACTTATAATGCCCTTTACAAGAGATGATGTAAATCGTATCGTCTTTAACGGCATAAACTAGCCTATGTTCGTGATTAATGCGTCTACTATAAAAGCCGCTTAGATTTTCTTTTAAGGCTTCCGGTTTACCTATGCCGTCAAACGGGTTTCTGCTTATATCCCTGATTAACTCGTTTATCTTTTTTAAAATCTGCTTGTCTTGGGTTTGCCAAGATAAGTATTCTTGCCATGCATCATCATCCCATAAAATTTGCAAGGCTATTCTCCTATTAGCTCGTGGCTAGTAAAATTTAACTTGCCGGCTTTAAATTTAGCCATCTTTTGCTCTAGGTACTCGATATTGTCTTTTTTATAGAATGGGTCATTTATACCGATCTCAAATGGGATCCTTCCTTCATTGCCTAGTCTTTTTAAAAATATATTAATTGCCGTAGATACAGACATTCCTATCTCGGCGCATACTAGTTCAGCATTTTTCTTGACATCATCCTTTACTCTTATACTAATTTGTGCCATTATATATCCTTTTTAAGTATTTGTAATACATTGTATCATAAAAGTATAGCATTTTTAACCATATTTAGTGGTTTTTTACGGATTGCAGCCTTTACTCCACTAAAAAGAAGTAGCCTTGCTGCGCTTTAGCGCATAAGCAAGGCGAAATAGGGGGTAAGGGGGCGGTGCGCAGTGCGTAAGCACAAGCACGTACACACGCCCCGGTTCCGATTTGAATTCCGAAACAATGATCGAGTAAAAATTGCGAAAAAGATCTGTTGCTCTGAATTTGTTTATTGTAAATTTGTCTTGAATTTATCGGTTGTTGCCAGAGCCGTTTTTTAGGGGGTTATAATGATATAAAACCGAGTTTTTTGATTTTAAATTTAAGAGAAACCCGAGAGAGATATTATTAACTCGGTTTTAAGCTTAGAATAGATAAGATTTCTATGTTTTAAGTTTGCTTTTAGGAATAAAAATGCCCGAACATGATGATATTGTAATCTTAGATAAGGGGTTTACTCGTAATCAATCAAGAACTAGCCCAGTGATAAGCACAGCTAGGGCAAAAATGAGTGCAAATGAGCTAAAGGCTTTTTATCAGATCAGCACACTTGTCAAGCAAGACGACACGGATTTTTTAATATACGAGATTTCATCTGATGATTTTGTAAAAAAGCTTGGTTTCAGTGAGACAAATGATAGCTATATCAAAGATCTATGCAGAGGGCTGCTTAAACAGATATTTGAGATCGAGCGACCTGACGGTACCTGGGAGGCATATAGCATTTTTAGCTCTTTTAAATTTAAACCAAAGGTGCGCACGATTACAGTCCGATTTAACGATGAGATGAAGCCTTTTTTGCTAGAATTAACCCAATACACAAAGATTCATCAGGTCGAATACATCAGGCAGTTTGAGAGTAAATATGCCATTAGAATTTATGCTCTGTTAAAAGACTATCGGCTGCTCTCTTATAGAGATATTGAGATCGAAGCACTTAAAAAAATGCTTGTTTTACCAAAAAGCTATAAAGATTTTACAGATATTAGTCGATTTGTATTAATGCCTGCTGTTAAAGAGATCAATGCTAAAAGCGATCTTGAAATTTATAGTATCGAACCGATCGAAAAACAAGGCAAGAAGATTGTCAGGATAAGGGTAAATTTTGGGAATAAGACTGACAAACAGGCAAACCAGATAATGAAATATTTGGAGCAAAGATACAAAAGATCAGGTCAAGATCCTAGTGTCTTTTATGGTTTTTACTATTCCATATCTGATGAGCCTCGATCTAAGGGCGAAATTTTTAGGATCACAAAGATAGAAGCTGATAGCAGACCATATTTTACTGCTTTTAGTGAAAAGCAAACGTTGTTTGCGGTGCTAGGGAAAAAAGAATTTATGAAGCGGTTGCTTGGTGGAATTTATAAGGCTCTAATCTTTATGGCAGATACCGAAAAGAGGCAGTCTTTAGATTTAGATCAGTGGCAAAACGAGCAAGATAAGATCACACAGATGAAAAGGATCTTGGATAGCTGGGAAAAAGGGTTAAAATAAAATGGCTTATAAATCTAATTTAAAGATATATAATTTTAAGATCCAAATAATCGATATATTCGAGCTCTTAGGAATAAATTGAATACTGGTATAATAATTGTTTATCAATAATGGTTAAATTTTTAAAAAACATATTATAATCCATTTTTAATAACAATTCTTATAAAGGAGACACGATGTTAAAAGTTTTTAAAGTGGCACTTCTAGGTGCTTTAGTAGCAACCTTTAAAGGATTTAGTTATGAAAATATCAAATAGCACTCAAACTATTGTTTCAAATATTTCAGTTACTGAGAATAAAATTCAAAACAGTGATATTGTCGATACTAATGATAGTATTTTAGGCTACAAGGTCGATAAGGATGGCTACTTTACGAACGAATTCAATAAAGCTGCAGGCATACCAGATGATTACAAGATCCACTCGGATACTATAAAATCACTTGTTAACGTAAGAACTAATAAAGGTGATTTTACAAGATCATTTAAATCGATTGACATTGCAAAGACAGTTGGAAATGCCTATAAAATCTTGACCCAGCTTGTAGATGAAAAAACACTAAATTCAAAAGAGAGCTTTACGATAGACGAAATCTCAAAATTTCCACAAGGTTATGAATACAACGATAGAACACTAAAAATTACTAAGAAATATAATACAATAGCAGACTATATGTCTGGCAGAACAAGCTTTGACGCAAAGAAAAATGGAGATACCTTCTCTATAACGACAACTTTTTACAACAGCTCTACATATAACTACTACACTAATGGCAATAAGCTTAAACCATCAACTGATATATTTGATAGCAATAGTGGCGGCAAAGAAGAGCTTTCAAGTGGTATAAATTTCAATACGACCCGCGATAAATACACAAATAGTGATGGCTCTATTACAAAAGGCGGATTGTTAATCGGAATCTTAAATAAAAATTTAGGTGCAGTTGAAGGAGAAACAACATATTTTGGTATACTGGATGGATTTGATAAAAATATTAGCCCTAATGAGTATAGAACGCAAATACAGCTTTGGCTTTTAAACCATGACCCTGATAGAGTTTCAGATGAAGAATTTAACGCACTCAGTGAGCCAATGAAAGAATTTATAAAATTTCATCGCACATTTGATAGTATCAATCAAAGAGCTAAAAATACATCCAAGAAAGAAGAGGCAGACACCCAAAAAGACCCTTTACAAATTTTATTCGAGCAAATGGATAAAGATTTTAAAGAGATGCTTAAAAAGCTGCAAGAAAGAGCCCAAAAAGCGAGACTCGAACAGCGAAAAGCTATGCAACAAAATTTAGATACGCAAACTATCAAAAATGTAGCTCAAACTTCAAAAGACACACTAAATGAAATGCTTGAATTTCTAAGTAAAATGTCAAAACAACACGGCGTAAATTTAGACATAAACGAAGTAAAAACGGCGTTTATAAATTTAACTGACAGCTACAAATTTAGTAATAAAACGATCGATATCAAAGCTTAAATTTATATTTTATAAGGATATAATATTGAAGAAAGTATTAGTATTGCCAATTATTTTTTCATAATTCAAACGCTAAACGCCTAAAACCCTTGCTAAAGTAAAAACCGTACGATAAGATGCAAGAAAAAATTAAGGAGACTAAAAAATGTCAGACGTTTTTGAAAACAAATACATAAAATCGATTAAAGATATCGAGGAAAAAATGAGTTCAAGGGAGATTACTTCGCCACAAGCTTGGCACAAGATCACTAATCTATCCATAAAATGGCAAGCTAAAATCGATGAGCTAAATCCATGATAATTCAAGAGTTAGCCAAGGTAGTGCTAGACAGTATATCTATCAATGGCAAATTTTCACCATCAGATTGCATAGCGGCTTTTATAGATTTTATACTATTTAACCAAAATATAAAAGACGCAGGGAAAATTCTTACCCAAGCCAGTGATACCTTGCTCAGAGAAAGAGCCATGATTAGAAAAAGCTTTTTAGGCAATGCGGTGCTCATCCAGATCCTCAATAGAGAAAAAGGCTATATAGAGCTAAAATTTAATGGATTTTAATCCGGTAACGCAAGCGCTTTAAAGTGCTTGCGCATACTTGCAACTCCACTTAGCTCCTAATTTGCAAGCTTTATTATAAAAATATTTAGCTTTCTTTTTATCTATTGCAAAACCGTAAGTTCCATTTTCATACCGTAGTCCAAGGGCCTCACAACCCTCCCCGTAATCCATATCACACGATTTTTCAGTATAAAATTTAGCCTTTTCGTTATCCTCAAATATAACTATATAAGTACTTCCTAAAATCAAACAACCGTTACCATCTTTTAATTCGCAAGCCTTCTCTAAGAATTTTACCGATATTTCTCTTGCTTGCTTGTCTGTATTTTTACTTCGGCTGCTTTTATCTGAATAATATGCTCCAGCTCGCGTGCAATCTTGCGCTATACCAGCATTACATCCAGCTTCAAATTTAGCTATATCCTCGTCTGCGCCGGCCAAATTCAAAGAGCATAGCCCGGCAACGACCGCAGCTAAAACGATTTTTTTCATTGTTTTCCTTTTGATGAGATTAGCTTTTATTATATCAAACATCCCGCCCGTATATACGCAATGCTTTCGCATTTCGTATAACGTTCGGTGCTCGTAAGGGGACAAATCCCTCCCCCTTAACCCCCTTAAGCGGCACGCGCCGTAGCAATTGAGAGGTTTAAATTTGATCGATAACTCATCCGTAGAAAATAAAATTTTAATTTGCTGCATATACGTTGTAACGCTAGGTATCGTCTTTATGCTAGGCTGGCTGATATTTTCTTCAGTCTTTTTTCTATTAGCCTGTTCGCTGGGAGTTATCGTACCTTTATGTTTTTTAAGCGAAATTTTAAGTTGGATTAGAGGCAGGAGTAATGACTGACGATCAAAACAAAAGCTTTCTTAAAAGCAAAAAAAGAGCTGGAAAAACCAGAACCATCACAAAAATAATGCGTCTTACGCCGGAGGAGTGGAGTAAAATTCAAGAAAAAATGGATGAGAACGGGGGAGTAAATTTTACCAAATACGCCGTAAATTCGATGCTATCGCGATCTCTTACGAAAACGCCGCTCACAAAAGAGCTAATCCTTGAGTTATCGCGCCAAGGTAATAACCTCAATCAAATCGCTACGAGGCTCAACAAGGGCGAAAGTCTTGACAGGGTAGGGTTAAGTATTATATCAAGGTCGTTTGAAGCCCTAAGGGGCATCTATAAGCTTCTAAACGGCAAACATCAAGACGAGCAAAAAGCAAAAAACGATGATAGTCAAATTTCTACCCAGTAAAAGCGGCGGCGGTATAGGTAGCGTTAATTACGTTCTGAACGAAAGAGTACAGCAGGGTACGGCAAAAATTTTAAAGGGCGACGAGGCTCAAACTAGGGCTATCATAAGCCAAATTACCAAAAAACAAAAAGTATGCTTCGGAGTTTTAAGCTTTCAAGAAAGCGCCACAAGGATATTAGACCAAACCAAACGAGAGATAATGGCCGACTTTGAACGCACGCTACTAGGCGACTTTATGAAAGAGCGCGTAAATATCTTGTGGGTACAGCACGAAGACAAAGGCGGTAGGCTGGAGCTAAATTTCATCATCCCGAAAATAGACCTGGTCACGGGAACGAGCTTTAATCCGTTTTTCTACTCAAAACCCGACCTTACCAGGATCGATCTTTGGAAAAAAGCCGTAAATCTCGAATACGGCTTTAGCGATCCTGACGATCCTGGCAGAAAAAATACTATAAGCGCAAGCAAAAAAGACATTAAAAACTACGCAAACGTTGAAGCTTTGGATAAAACCTTACACGAGCTAGTAGAAGCTGGAATAATCAAAAGCAGGGCTCAAATGCTAGAACTGCTACGCGATGAAAATATACAAATCAGCCGGGAGACTAAAAACTCGATCACTGTGATCCTGCCGGATAGTACCAAAAAAAATAGACTTCAAGGAGGAATTTATGCAGATTTCAAAGACGCTAAAGAGCTTGAAGAGCGCGGCGCAGAAACAATCCGAAGAATACGTGAATATCATAACCGAGATATTCAATCAGAAATTCAACAATACCGAAACCAAATTAACGAACTTGTATCAAGGCGAGATGAATACAATATCGGAGAATTTGAACTCAAAACTAGAAAGCATCGAGCAAAAAGCAGAATCGACATTCAGAAAAATAGAACACTCAGCCAAGCAGACCAACGCCTACAAATGGACGACCTTGGCTCTAACGGCAATATTATTCGCGCTGATCGGAGCAGGCTCGGGCATATGGATAACCTGGAACAAAATAAACCCGGCGACGCAGTGGCAAATTCCGCAGGAAATGAGATACGTCGAGAGAACCAAGAGCAAAAAAGCGACCAATTATTTCCTCAAAATACCCAAAGAGAAAGTGCAAACGGATGGCAATATGGCTTACATACACATCAAGACGATCGAGGATTAAGCGATGATGACGGCATTAGAAGAGGAATTGATAACAGAAAACGAGAGATTGACGCAGCAAGTCAAGCAATTGCTCCTAGAGTTGAAACAAGAGCGAGACTACAGCAACGATCTAGCGATGAGGCTAAACGACTGGAAAGCGACAGACGAAAAAGAAATCAACGAGCTGCTGCAGAACATCAAGAACGAATACGAGAGCGTTATAGACGACTTGACGAAGAAAATACAAAGCAATGGACAGAATATAGAGCTATTAGAAAAAGAGATGACACGATACGAGAACTATATCAGGACGCAAGAAGAGCAGTTGAACAACTATTCCAGCGAGCTAAATCAACTATTGGCAACCTTATCGAGCATGCAAAACGACTGATTCTCGAGCAAAAAGAGGAGCAAGACCGAGAAAAGCGCAAACGTAGCGGTAGCGGTATGGGGCTGAGCAGATAAATTTAGCCTTTTTATCTAGTTTCCCTTGACGATGTCGGTAAAGTCTGACCAGTCCTCGACCTTAAAAGCGCGTATATCTCGCACTGATTTTTTAAACCAATCGATTGCCGATAAGCGGTTTATAAATTTTAGAGTTCAAGACATAGGGCTCTAAAAAAATTATAAAACAACTTTAACAGCTGGCATTAAGTTGTTGTTTTCTTCGATCTTGAGCATTCTAATATCTTTAACGCAAGTGGCAAATACTGGCATACTCTTAGCTAACTGTTGTACTATAGTAACGCAAGTAACAGCATTAATTGTATCATCTCCAAAATACACACTACCTTGTTGCCATTTAAATCCGTGTTGTTCCATAAATTTACAAATATCACTGTAAGCTTTCGAGTGACTAGTGTCATTGGTTGTTAGACAATTGGTGTCGATATCAAACGTAACTGCATACATTAAGTGTCCTTGTTATTTTTAAATATTATACCATATTTTAAAAGCAGTAGCCTTGCGGCGCTTTAGCGCATAAGTAAGGCGAAACAGGGGGTAAGGGGGCGGTGCACTATCTACAAATTCATACGCGGAGTCGACCAATATTTTATTTAAAATTCAAAGTTACGGATTTGCATATTTAATTCTAACCTCTATCGTCGTATGGATATAAATAAATTTAAAGATAAATGGATCGAGTTTACCGCCAAAAAGATACTAGGGAATCATACAAACGTTAAGGTCTGAAAAAGACGGGCCTAAGAACCTTGTTCCGCTAGAGTAAGATATACTAGAGCATTTCAGAGAACTTAGCGACAAAGACCAAGAGATACAAACGGCCGAGATGAAACTTAAAAGCCTCAAATCAAAACCCTAGATATCGTCAAACAAGCTTCTTTCTTGTTTAGCCTTTGCGGCAACCTCCCCTTTTTCTTTCATTGCCCTGATCTCATGCGTGATCTGCTCGTAGTAATTTTTATATAGATAGATCAAAAATTTCTTCGCCCGACCGTATGAAATTCTTTTGCGAGTGTTAATATAATATAAATCCCCCTCACGGCTCATAGCAACCTCTCCGAACCGGTTTATCTCTTCAGGCCTTTTAAGTAGCGAAACGCCGTAGTAGTATTGGCTGATGTTTAGTAAGAAATCCATCATAGCGTTTTCGGGTTTATCCGTATCTATCTCGTAAACCCTCGTATGACCGTCGTCATAAGTTTTTTTTGCGTCGATGAGATTTCTAAATTTCTCTATGGCTAGATCCACCGTATCGGCCTTTCTAGTCCTAAACTGCTCGAGGTAGTCTTTTTGAAATTTAAACGTGATGATCTTGTCCTTGCCGTGTATTTCATAGTCGAATTGTAATTTACCTTGGAGATCAGGAATCACGACTTTATCGAACATAATAATATTATTAAGATAATTTTTAAATCCATTTGATAAATTTGATAATTTTACATCAAATATCCCCTCTAGCTCCTCTTGTTTAAAGTCATATTCGGTTTTATAGTTGTTAGAATTCGTATAGTATTGAATCTTGGCCACCAAGGCCTCGTAAAACCTGATGGCGTATTTACTCGTAAAGCTGTTTAGCGTCTTAAAATCCAGGTGCGTATAATCGGTCTTTTGCCAGCAAGCCGTAGCTAACTCCTTTGCGAAGCTGATCTCGCAGGTAGCTTTCTTGCGCTCCTCGCCCTTAGTCTTGAAATTTGGAGTTATAACGAGCCGGGTCTTTTGCCAGATGATAAATTCGTCCTTTTCCCAGTCTCTGTAATTATTTAGCTCAAATGCTATATACTCGAGCTTTTCGACGGACTTTATAAAATTAGTCCTCCAATTTTTTGCATCGTCCACTACGCGCTTAAATAGCTCCAAGGGGATCACTAGGGTAGTGAATTTTACGGGCTTAGTATCTTTTTTAACGCACTCTTGAAGGGTTTTTAATAAGAAATTTAAGACCTTTAAGTCGTATATATTTATCTTTAGCCCTCTTTTGTCGGCTACTACCTTGCCCCTAATGACGGAGTTGGCCTTTAAAAGCTTAATATAACTATCGTCCTTTAAATAATCAGCCTCATAAATTCTTTGTTCCTGCGGATCTATAACTACGGGAGCAAAAAAGTCGTCTTCTAGGTCGTCATAACCCTGCTCTTCATCCAAATCGTCGTTTGTACCAGGCATATCTTGAGGCATTTATTTTCCTTTTATTGAAATTCTTAGACATCGCTTTTTAATTTCGCCGAGAATTCTCCCTAAAAAGCTCCCAAAAAATGAAAAATGGGTGCTTTTGATGACTTGCTGCAAAAAATCTTAGCATTTTAGGGAGTTACGCTCAAAAAATGATCGAATTCGGCCGTTTTTTACTTAAATATAGCTTATTTTAAGTTAATTATAAGCAGAAATTTAAAATATTTCCCTGAAAACCTATGAATTATACCCATAATTTTTATTACTGTCAAACTTTTTCCCTGAAAACCTATGAAAAATCAAAAAATCATAGGTTTTTGGTGACTTGCAATAAAAAATCATAGTGTTTTGAAGAGTAATCACTTAAATATAGCTTATTTTAAGCTGATTATAAGCAAAAATAGCGTTTTCTTTCCCTGAAAACCTATGAAAAAAAGTATAACTCCCTAAAAACCTATGAAAATTTTTCCAAACTCCCTAAAAACCTATGAAAAACAAAAATTAACTCCCTAAAAACCTATGAATTATTTTTAAGTGAACAACTCATTTTTTAACCGCTCTACCAGGATCAAAACGCATGTGAAAAACTCAGTTATTCACACCCACTAAATTTATAAGAATTTAAATTTAATAAGAATTCGAAAAAATCAAAAAAACTTAATTTTTTCTTAAACAAAAATTTATACTAAACCTTCTCTTAGCAGCCCATTTTTAGGCACGTAAATCAAATTTGGTAAAATATCATCGATAAAAAGGAGAAAATATGGAAATTTTAGAACCAGGTAAAGATTACTCAAAACTCAAAGTATTTGACGAAATCAGACAAAAACACGGTATTATAGTCACTACTAGCGGACAGACCGTATACTACGCAGACGAAAAAGGCGTAAAAAGGATCGCATATGCTTTGAAATGCAAAATTCATCATAAGGGCTAGACGTACAATAAGACTTTGAAATTACCGTTAAATCTACCGATAACCTCAGAGACGAGCTTAAAACGCTTTTTAAGACCAATGAAGCCTATAGGGGCGAAGAAGCCAGAGCTCTTATACAATCGCTAAGCGTCGTCAATAAAATGTTAAATTTTAAAAACAAGCAAGATATGAAATTTTCAAACGACAAAATCGACATTGAGCTAAAAATGAAAAGCGTCGAATACGATCTTGAAATTCCTATGATAGAGAAATTCGGAGAAAAAGGTATTGAAAATTTAAAAATCCAAAGTGAGAAAGTGTATTCAATAAAAGGTTAGCAGGAAGTCCAAAGACGATCAAGATCACATCGCAAACTACCGAGAAGGAAACAAAGCTACTTCGGATCTAAATGAGTAGGGTGTCTTGTGCCCGCACTCTCTTTGAGAAAAGAAGTA
>CAUPYN010000023.1:0-15759 GCA_963515575.1 uncultured Campylobacter sp. | reverse complement strand
CGATCCCTCAGCTATCGGTCCGTCGATGGCGGTCGCGCTCATTACGACGCTTTACGGAGCGATGATAGGAAACATCCTAGGCTCGCCCGTAGCAAACATCCTAAGTATCCGCGACAAGGACGAAGGTACGGCAAAGGTGCTAATGCTAGAGGGTATAATGGCAATCCAAGCCGGCGATAATCCTAGGACGCTTGAAATGAAGCTGCTATCGTTTTTGCCGCCTAAAGACCGTGTTAGTCAGTTTGATAAGTAGAAAAAATGGCTAAAAAGTTAATCGATCCGGGTGACTGCCCCAAATGCTTACCCGAGTGGCTCGCGGCGTTTGGCGACTTGATGTCGCTTCTGCTTTGCTTTTTCGTACTGCTTCTTTCGATGAGTACGATGGACGCGAAAAAGCTAGAGGCCGCGATCGGCTCGCTAAACGGAGCGCTAGGCGTACTTGAGGGCGGCGCAAAACCCGACGTCAGCGCTGAGCAAAATCAAGACGATCACGCCACCTCAAATAAAGAACGCACGGGCGTGAAGTCGAATTTCGAGCAGACGCTACGCTCTATCAACGAGCTTTTGCACGCTAGCGGCTCGCCTGAAATCACGTTTGAGGAGAGCGAGAGCGGATTTGTGATTAGACTGCCCGCAAATTTACTCTTTGCAAAAGATAGCGCCAAGCTGCAAAACGACGATGCGCTGTTGTTTTTAAAACGTATCGCGATGGTGATAGCCAAACTACCGCCAGACGTCGTAGCAAACGTGATCGGACATACCGACAGCGAGCAGCCGGCATCTGCCGAGTTTAAAGACAACTGGCAGCTATCGTCGGCTAGAGCTATCAGCGTAGTTAGCGAGCTTATAAAAGATGGAGTCGATCCTAAAAAACTAACCGCATCCGCAAAGGCCGAATTTGAGCCGTTTGCGACGAATTTCACCGAGCAGGGCAGGGAGAAAAACCGTAGGGTCGAGATCCACTTTGTTTCGTTAAATTTAGATGACAAAGCCAAAACGCAAAAAAGCATACTGGACGCGCAGGAGTAAATTTGAAAAAACTGACGTTTTTGCTGTTTTTTATCTTTGCGGCGGTCGCGATAGGAGAGGATAATGTCACGATCCCGACCGTAAATCTCAGCCTAAGCGCGCCTACTACGCCAACGCAGTTAGTTAGCTCGCTAAACGTCCTACTAGTCCTAACCGTCCTCACGCTAGCTCCTTCGCTGGTTTTTATGATGACCAGCTTTTTGCGGCTCATTATCGTTTTTTCGTTTTTGCGCCAGGCGATGGGTACGCAGCAGATGCCGCCTTCTACGGTGCTTATTAGCCTTGCGATGGTGCTTACGTTTTTTATCATGGAGCCTGTGGGCAAGAAAGCCTACGAAGCGGGCGTGCAGCCATATCTAAGCGAACAAATAGGCTACCAAGAGGCCTTTGAGCGCGGCGTGAAGCCGTTTCGCGAGTTTATGATAAAAAATACGCGCGAGAAGGACCTGGCGCTATTTTTACGCATCAGAAATATGCCAAACCCGCAAAGCTTCGATGATATCCCGCTCACAGTCGTGATGAGCGCGTTTATGATCAGCGAGATGAAAACGGCGTTTGAGATCGCGTTTTTGCTCTATCTGCCGTTTTTGGTCATCGATATGGTCGTTAGCTCCGTGCTCATGGCGATGGGTATGATGATGCTGCCGCCGACGATGATTTCACTGCCTTTTAAGCTACTTATTTTTGTGCTCGTCGACGGGTGGAATTTGCTCGTCATGAACCTCGTTAAAAGCTTTCATTAGGTTTTTTGTCGCTATAATCTTAAAAATGCTCCGTGCGCCGCTTAAATTTTCATTTTATTTTACCTACGGCGCCAGACTTCAGACGGCGCAAACCCGCTCAAATTTAGCCCGCGCCGCCCAGAGCTAATAGGGAAGGGTTTAGATGAAAAAAATTTATATATTTTTGAGTTTTTGCGTTTTTTTAGTCGGTTCGGAGGTTAAATTTGAAGGAAATTTGCCCGAGCTTATTTTGGCTGCGCAGAGCTCAAATTTGGCTCAAATCTCAAACTACGAACCGCAAAAAGCGCAGCTGCAAAAAGAGGCCGTAAAAAGTGCGTATATGCCAAGCCTTACGATCGACGGTGGATACAGCTTTTTAAGCGGCGACATCAACGTCCTGCGCCCGCAAAGAGCCGCCACGGCAAGGGCTATTTTGGAGCTTGCAGTTTATGACGGCGGCAAGCGCGAAGCCCTGCTAAGCTCGCTTTCGCATCTTAGCGCGGCTGAAATTTTAAAAAACGAGGATTATCAAAATCTGCTTGCATTTAACGCAACCAAGCTTTATTTTAGCTTTTTGTCGCTGGGCGAGCTCGCGACCGCAAAAGAGGGTGAGATAAACTACCTAAAAAACGCGCTAAATAGGCTGGAAAAATACTACCGCGCGGGGCTTAGCGACGAGAGCGAGTATGAAGCGATAAACGCTAGATACGCCATGGCGCTCGCCGAACGCCTAGAAATCACGCAAAATCAAAACGAGATAAAAAATCAAATTTATGCGCTAACGGGCAGAGATATCGAGCCTGTGGCGGGCTCTAGGATCGCTTTTACGGACGATGAAAACTCCGCGCCGCAAAAAAGCCAAAAGCCCGAGCTCGAGGCGCTTAGGCTAAATTTCGCCGCGGCTTTGGAGGACGAAAAGATAACCGCATCCGAGACGAACCCGCAAATTTTCATCAAAAACACCTACACCTTTATGCGCACTCATTACGATAGAAATTTGCTGCCGGCACAGTATAGAAGCGCGCTGGAGCCGTATTTCGACGACTTTTTTAAGCCAAATTTAAATACAAACGAGCTGATTTTGGGCTTTAGTTGGAAGGCGTTTGATTTTGGCGCAAACAAAAAGCAGCGCGAGATAAAGCGCATAAGCGCGCTGCAAGCGAAGTTAAATTTAGATCAAAAGCGATTGCAAAACGAGCTAAATTTAGCAAATATCAAAAACGACCTAAAGACGCTCGAGCAAAAGATAGCCGCGGGCGAAAGCGCGCTAAACTCGGCGCAAACCTCGCTAAATGCCGTTAGCAAAAAGTATGAAGCCGGGCTGCTTGGATACGTCGAGTTTTTAAACGCGACCGCGCAGAGCTTTAGCGCAGGCAGCGCGCTGGAGCTAAGCAAGAGTAAATTTGAGATCAAAAAGGCGGAGTATCTATATGAGCGCGGCGGCAAGATCGCCGAAAATATTGAAAAAACGGAGCGCAAATGAATAAAATTTTACTTTTTTTACTGAGTGCGGCGGTTGCGCTTTGCGCGCAGGATAAAATTTACGCGAGCTTTGACGTCGCGCCCGCAAAAGACGCGCAGCTCGCGCTAAAGGCCGTCGGTATCGTAAAGGCTGTAAACGTAGAAATCGGCTCCGTGGTAAAGCGCGGCGACGTGCTACTCGAGCTTGAAAACGAGAGCGAAAAGCTAGCCGTAAAGCTCGCTCAAAACGACCTAGAGAGTGCGCAGACAGCAAAAGCCCACGCAAAAAGCGTGCTGGATAAATTTAAGCTCGTTCAAAGCGTGAGCTCAAAGCAGGCTTTTGAAAATGCGGAATTTGATTTTAAAAACGCCGCGCTAGCCGAAAACAGAGCGCATCTGGCGCTAAATTTGGCGCAAAAGCGGCTTGAAGACACGCGGTTACTCGCGCCTTTTGACGGGACGATATCTGGCAAGAGTATCGAGGTCGGCGAGGGCGTGGGCGGCGTAGCGCAAAAGCTGATGTCGGTTTTTTCGTATCCCGATGTCAAGCTCAAGCTTAGCTTTGACGAGAAATTTAAAGACCGTGTAAAAATCGGCAGCGAATTTATCTATAAACTTGACGGCCAAAACGAGGAGAGGCGCGGTAAAATCAGCCTCATCTACCCGACTATCGACACGAAAAACGGCAAAATTTACGCCGAAGTGCGGGCGCAAAATTTGACGCCGGGGCTTTTTGGCGAGGGATATATCGTCTCAGATTCGCAGGTTGAAACGGATACCGAGCCTAAAAATAAGGACGCAAATAAAACATTTGGGCTTAAATTTGACGGCTTTAAAAACGGCGGACTTGCGAGCGTGAAATTTTATGACGAGAAACCGAGCGTCTGCGTAGAGGGGGTTTCAAATTTGACGTCGCAAACAAAAAGCGAGGTAAAATTAAGTTCAAATTCGGTGTGCGGAGTTAAATTTGACCCCGCCGCGAAAAACGTAAATTTGACGAGCGGGTCAAATTTATCGCATAAACAAGGCGGCATAAATTTAAATGCCGAATTTGATGCGGAGCAAATTTTACTAGCCGCTAAACGCCAAACGCTTTTTGCGGGGCGGGGCGACTGGGTAAATTTGACGCAAAAACCCGTTTTAATGAAGGTGCAAAATGTATAAGCTAGCCATAAATCGCCCGATTACGACGCTGATGTTTTTCGTCGCGCTCGTATTTTTCGGCGCGATGTCGCTTCTTAGGATGCCGGTAAATCTCTTTCCCGAGGTCGTCATCCCGCTGGTTAAGATCACGACCTATGCGCCCGGCGACATGAGCCTCATCGAGAGCAGAGTTACTAAAAAGATCGAGGACGAGGTCTCGACGATAGACGGTATCAAAAAGATTAGATCCTATACATTTAACAACCTCAGCATCGTCATGGTCGAGTTTAATCTCAAGAAAAACATCGACGTCGCCGCAAACGACGTGCGCGACAAGGTCGCAAAGGCAAAGCTGGACGCCCAGCCCGAGATAGAAAAAATCAACAGCGACAGCGGCAAGGTGGCGAGCTTTTTCGTTAGCCGAAAGGACGAAAATTTAACCGCGCTCATGCAGGCGGTAAAAGACGAGGCTAAGCCGTTTTTGCAGCGCATAAAAGGCGTGGGCAAGGTCGATGATAAGGGCTTTTTGGAACCTGAGATTAAAATTTACCTTGATCCGTTTAAACTCGATAAATACGCCCTAACCGCAGCCTCGGTCATAAATATAATCAAATCGCAAAATTTAAAAGCTCCGCTTGGCAAGCTCGAAAACAGCGAATTTGAGATATTTTTAAAGAGCGAATTTGACGCCAAAAGCGTGCGTGAGCTAGAGGAGATACGCCTACAAAAGGATGTGTTTTTAAAAGACGTCGCGCGCATAGAGCTATCTCATCACGACACCGACGCAGTAGCTATATATAACGGCAAGCGCGGAGTGCTACTTGACGCCATAAAAGTAAGCGGCGCAAACACGATCGAGACGGTAAACGCGCTCAAGGCTAAAACGGGCGAACTAGCTGCAAGGCTGGGCACGAACTACGAAGTAGAGCGGGTTTATGAAAAGAGCGAAAGCATCCTAAAGCACATAAATCAGGTCAAATTCGATATGATGCTGGGTGTCGCGCTCACGGTCGTCATCGTCTTTTTCTTTTTGCGAAGCTTTAGCGCGACTATCATCGCCGCGCTTGCGATACCTGCTAGTATCGTGGGGACGTTTTTTATCATCGACGTTTTGGGCTTTGATCTAAACCGCCTCACGCTACTGGCTCTCACGCTTGGTATCGGTATATTTATCGACGATGCGATCGTGGTCGTGGAAAATATCTCAAAAAAGATGCAAGAAGGCGAGAGCAACCCACTAAAAGCAAGCTTTGAGGGCGTGCGCGAGATAGCCTTTAGCGTGCTTAGCATTAGCGCGGTGCTGCTTTGCGTGTTTGTGCCGATCGCTTTTATGGAGGGCATCGTAGGGCAGTATTTTAACTCCTTTGGTATGAGCGTGAGCGGCGGTATTGTGGTATCGTTTTTGGTTTGCATTATGCTGATACCTAGCCTGGCGGCGAGATTTTTGAGCGAAGGCGAGAGTAAATTTTACCGCGTGACGGAGCCATTGTTTGAGGCGCTTGAGAGCGGTTATGAGCGGCTTTTGAAGCTTATTTTGAGGTTTAAGACCGCGTTTGTTATACTTACTTTGGGCGTGCTGGCTCTTTGTATGAGCCTAGCGGGTAAGGTCGGTATGGACTTTTTGCCCGTCGAGGACGAGGGGCAGTTTGAGATATTTTTAAAGGCAAGCCCGGGCATCTCGGTCGAGGCTATGGGCGCTAGAGCCGGCGAGGTCGTGCGCGAGGTAGATAGCGATCCGCGCGTCGAGTACTCATATATGATCGCGGGCTACACGGACTCAAAAGACGCGTATAAGGCTAAAATTTACGTCCGCTTAAAGGGCTTTGAGTCGCGAAAAGAGCGCCAAACGCAGATAATGGACGAGTATAGAAAAAAGCTTAAATTTGATAACCTCAGCGTCAAGGTTCTGCAGATACCGTACGTCGATACGGGCAGCGACAGCGAGCCAGTGCAGCTAACGATCACGGGAGATAGCCTAGAAAAGCTAGACGAAATCCTGCCAAAAGCCATCGCCATGGTGCGCGCGATAGAGGGCACGACGGACGTGGGCAGCGATAACGAGGATAAGATAAACGAGCTACAAATCAGCGTAAATAAAGACAAGGCCAAACGCCTAAGCGTCGATCCTAGCGCGGTG
Source organism: uncultured Campylobacter sp. (assembly GCA_963515575.1). Classification (GTDB taxonomy): domain Bacteria; phylum Campylobacterota; class Campylobacteria; order Campylobacterales; family Campylobacteraceae; genus Campylobacter_A. The sequence goes on along the minus strand of CAUPYN010000023.1, from coordinate 9,267 downwards.
GCACAGGTGATATACGCGTCCTTTGGGCAAAATAGGCTTGGTAGCTTTGATAACGGCGACGCGCAGTACGATATGATACTGAGGTTTGACGACGAGTACCGCAAGGACGCGCAGGCGCTGCAAAAACTAAAGATCAAAAACGCGTACGGCGAGAGTATAAGCCTAAGTGCGGTGGCGGAGTTTAAGATGAGCAAGACCTTTTCCGTGATAAACCGCTTTAACAAACAGCGTCAGATCAGGATCGTCGCAAACGTGGATAACGCCCCGCTAGGCGCCGTGCAAAAGGGTATTGACGAAAATATCGGTCAAATTTTACCCGCGGGCTACGACTACGTGATGACGGGATTTATCGAGATGATGAACGACACGAACGCGGCCTTTGTGTTTACGATCAGCCTTAGCGTCGTGCTCATCTATATGATACTGGCTGCTCTTTACGAGAGTTTTATTTTGCCGATCATCATCATGATCTCGATGCCGCTTGCCTTTGGTGGCGTGGCGGTCGGGCTGTATCTTAGCGGCAACTCCTTTAGCTTGTTCGTCATGGTCGGCGCGATCTTGCTTTTTGGTATGGTGGGTAAAAATGCGATTTTAGTCGTGGATTTTGCTAACCGCTACGTAAACGAGGGCGCACCGCTAAACGAAGCCATCGTGCGAGCTGGCGTTAAGAGGCTACGAGCGATACTGATGACTACTTTTGCGATGATATTTGCGATGTTGCCGCTTGCTCTTAGCAGAGGTGCGGGATACGAGGGCAACTCTCCGATGGCGATCTCGATCATTTCGGGGCTCATCAGCTCTACTCTGCTAACGCTACTTGTCGTGCCTGCACTCTTTGGCGCAGCGTATAAGATAGATAAATTTGTAAGTAAAATTTATAAAAGAGAGGAAATTTAGAGCTCAAATTTGAGTTTACTCTTAGCTGAGCCTGCGTCAAATTTTCGCTTAAATTTAACGGCTCAGCCAAATTGCGCCTAGGCTGATTTTGCTTGGTTTTTGGATTTTTAAAATTTACTCAAATTTAAAGCGTCAAAATCGATTTTGCTTACGGCCTAATTTAACCTTCTTCGCCAGCTTTACTCGGCCGATTTTTCCGAGCTTTCGGGCATAAATTTACTGGCCGGTTTTGGCGATTTTGTTTGCCTAGCAGAGGTTAAATTTGCTTGATAAAATTTCATCGCAAAGTACTTTTTCTACAAATTGCTAGCCATATTTTGATAACGGTTTTAGAAATTATTAATTATTAAAATGATAAAATCCGCGCCGATTTAGAGTAAATTTTAAAAGGGCAAATTTTAAACGTGAATATATTTGACAAAAAGATTATATATAAGATTCACACTTATGCTTCGCTGATATTTTGCATTCCGCTAGTTATCGTATGCTTTACGGGTTCGGTTTTGGTTTATAAAGACGAGATAAATAATATTTTAATGCCTGACACCATCTATATATGTGGATATCGACAATAAAAAGAGGCTAAAATTTGACGAACTGAGAGAAAAAATAGAAAAAGAGTATCCGCATCACGAGATCGTAGGCTGGAATATCGACGTAGATCCCCAAAAAACGGACAAAATTTGGCTACTAGAGCACGGCGCGGGCGAAAAAGAGTGGGCATGTATCTATCTGGACGCTTTTAGCGGAGAGATAAAAAGCGGCCTCGTGCCGCACGATAGCGGATTTATCGGCGTTATTACCGAGCTTCACGAAAATTTGCTTCTTGAAAAAAGCGGTCAAATTTTGCTTGGGCTAACGGCGATTTTTGCTTTTATTATTTCGATCAGCGGCTTTATCGTTTACCGAAATTTTTGGACGAATTTACTGCGCCTTCGGTTTGCGAGAATGGCGGTTTTTATGAGCGATTCGCACAAATTTATCGGCGTTTTTTCTACGCCCGTTATCTTTGCGGTCGCGCTTAGCGGTGCTTGGTGGGAGCTTAGATTTATGTTTATGCCGCCTTTTGATAATTCTAAATTCGTAATCGGTCCGCAAATTTACGACAAAAATATCTCAATCGACGCACTCGTACAAAAAGCGGCCTCGGATATGCTTGGATTTAGGACGCATTACGTTAGCTCTCCGTTTTTTGACGGCGCAAATATCACACTTTACGGACAAAAACCGCAGCAAGGCTTCCTTCATAGCCAGTACTCAAGCACCGTTACTTACGATAAAAACAGCGCAAATTTAATCGACGTAAAAGATATAGAGCTAGCAAGCAAAACGGATAAATTTTTATCGACGTTTAGGCGCGCTCACTACGGCGACTATAATGCAGCGACTAAATTTATCTGGTTTTTGTGCGGGCTAGCTCCGCTTGCGCTTAGCGTTTCGGGGATTTATTTATGGATAAAAAGATCAAATTTTAAAAGGAGAAAAAGATGAGAAATAAAATTTTGTTTTCGGTCGCGGCTATAAATTTGCTCGCGTCCGTTCAAATTTTAGCCGCCCAAAACGGCGAGAGTTCAGCCGGCAAAGAGACGCTTGAGGCCGTAGAAGTAACGAGCGAACAAAGGCGCGACGATGTAAAATACAATGCCAAAGAGCTCGTAAAAAGTACTACTAGGCTAGACCTCACCTCGCGCCAAACGCCTCAGTCGCTTACCGTCATAACGGAGGCCAGGTTAAAGGATCAAAATATCAACGACTATCAGGTGCTTTTGCGAAATATCCCGGGCGTCACGCTTAGCAAGTGGGATGAGCGCGTATATCCTACGGCAAGAGGCTTTAAGATAGATTATTATTTGCTTGATTCGATGCCAAGCTTCGGCGGATTTAGCCTAGGCGCAAACGATATGAGCATGTTGCCCTATGAGCGCGTCGAGGTCGTAAAGGGCGCAAACGGCCTACTAGCGGGTGCGGGCAATCCGGCGGCTAGCTTAGATTTCATCCGAAAAAGAGCAAATTCAAAAGAATTGACGGGAAATTTCAAACTAAGTGCGGGCTCTTACGATAGATACGGCGTATCGGGCGATGTGCAGACTCCCGTAACTGCCGATGGTAACGTGCGAGCTAGAGCGTCGTTTATGCACGAGAAGTCTCGCTCGTATATGGACTACTATAACCGTAAAAACACCGCTATCTACGGCGTTGTTGATGCAGATATCATGGATAGCTCGTGGCTAAGCCTAGGCGCTTTTTATCAGGAGCTAAAGCGCCATGGCATACGCTGGGGAGGAATGCCTGCGTTTTACAAGAACGACGTTAGGCGCGAGTTTAGTAAAAATGAAATTTTCTCGCAGCCTTGGACTAGATGGGATATCAAGACTTTTGACGTTTATGCCGATTTTAGGCACTATTTTGAAAACGAAGCCAGCCTAAATCTCTCCTACTCCTTCCGCCGCGCAAATACGGATACCAATTTGCTCTACTACGGCGGCAAGGTAAATTTAGACGGTACGGGCGATGTTAGCGGACTTAGCGTCTATGCAAACAAACGCGAGGAAAATATCCACAACGTAGACGCCTACGTAAATTTACCCTACGAGGCGTTTAGCTTGCCTCACGAGGCGGTTTTCGGCGCTATGTACAACAACTATAAAAAAAGCTCTGACAACGTCAGTAGCTACTGGAATAGCCGCACGACTCCGGCAGGCCTAGCCTATGCGGCGCGCACTAGGATAGATTTTAACAACCTGCACCTAGACGACCCGAAGCTACCTTACGCCGATCAAAACAACGCCGATAAAACGGTGCAAAAGGCCATATATTTGGCTAATAAATTCTCAATCACGGACGAGCTTAAGTTTTTGCTAGGAGCTAGGATGAGCTACTATAAGTACCGCATAACAGGCGGCAACGGCAATAGAAACTTTACGCAAGAAATCACGCCGTATCTAGGCATCACGTACGACATCGGCGAAAACCACACGCTTTATGCTAGCTATACAAGCATCTTTAAACCCCAAACCGTAAAGGATATCAACGGCAAATACTTAGATCCGATCCAAGGCAAGGACTATGAGCTGGGCATAAAGGGCGATTATTTTGACGGAGCGCTTTCGGCTTCGTTTGGCGTATTTAAGGTCGTTCAAGATAAGCTAGGCGCAAAAACCGGACAAAAGATCCCAGGCACTACGACCGATGCGTACGAAGCCAAAAAAGGCGTGACGAGCAAGGGCTTTGAGGTAGACGTAAACGGCGAGATAAATCAAAATTTAAGCCTAGGTCTTGGGCTTACTCACTTTAACGCCAAGGACGCAGACGGCAAGAAATTTGACACCGAAAGCTCGCGCACTACGGCAAATCTGTTTGCTAAATACTCTATAGCGGACTTTAGAGCGGGTGCGGGAGTGCAGTATAAAAGTAAAATTTACGTCGGTAGCGGCGCAAATGAAATCACGCAAAAGGCCTACACGCTGGCAAATTTGATGTTTGGCTACAGGATAAGCAAAAATTTCGACATTCAGCTAAACATCGATAACGCATTTAACAAAAAATACTTCGAGGGCATCGGAAACAACAGGATGGTTTACGGCGATCCGCGAACGTTTAATATAGGCTTTACGTATACTTTCTAAGTGATTTTTGGATTTTGCCGCGCGGCTTGATTTACGAGCGCGGCAATCTGATCTATAAATTTGGTGCTTTTTGTCGGTATTAAATTTGTAAATTTATGAACTACGATAGGCGCCGAGTTTATATGTAAAATTGTACGTAAATCTGTATTAATGCGTTAGAAATACTCTTTTAACGAGCAATAAATCTGTTACAAATTTGACTGAGTTTGGTTGTAGCCGAGTATTTTAAAGTTTATTTTAAGCATTATTTTTGCGAACGTAAGGTAAGATTAAGGAAAAATTTTCTTAAGGCTAAATTTTGAAACGCGCTTTTTTTCAAGCTATCTCGCACATTGCCGTTTTTGCGCTGGTTGCGGCGTTTGCTAGTGGTTGCGCCGCGCCGAAAAAGGCAACCCCCGCACCGCCAAAGCCCGTTACGCAGTCTGAAATAAAAAACATCTGCGATGGCAAAAGCCCAAAAGAGTGCAATGATATGGGCGTAAAATTTGAAAACAGTAAAGACTACGAGCGCGCAAAGCTCTGCTATCAAAAGGCTTGCGAGAGCGGCGAGGGCGTAGCATGCTCGAATTTAGGCTCTCTTTATCAAAAAGTCGATCCTACTAGCGATCAAATTTTACCTCTTTTTTTAAAGGCCTGCCAAGCCGGCAATAAATACGGCTGCTTTAATGCTGCAAACGTTTACCGCCTGGGGCTTGGCGCGCGCAAAAACGACTTCGTGCGCGCGATAAAACTCTACGAAAAATCCTGCGTGCAGCTAAAACACGCTAAAAGCTGCACGAATCTAGGCAGTATGCATCAGTTTTCTTTGGGCGTAGAGACGGCCAGTAGGGACGTGGCGAGGAAATTTTACGAGATAGGATGCGAGCTGGGCGATGAGGTCGGCTGCAGAAATCTTTCGCTAGTAAATAGCGAGTAAATTTAAACCGCAAGCATACACCTGCGCGAAATCTTTACTCACCCTGCAAATTTGGATTTGACTAAGATTTTAATCGAATTTTATTAAACTCGCAAAGTCTTGAAATTTTAAAGATGGGGTTTAACCCTTAATTTAATCGCGAGGAACTTTACGGAATATTTTAACTAAATGGCCCGAGGTTTTAAGGACGGTTTGAGCTAAGAATCTATTAAAATCGCTTTTTATTCTCGGAAGGCATCATACAATTTTAACCGTACGGCGCAAATTTTACGGCTAAAATTTGCTTAAGAGCCAAAAATCGTAAAAAAATTCGGAAAGTCGTTTTTTGTTACCTCAAAAAGGAGTCGGATTAAATTTTGGTCATATAGTGCAATGCTAAATTTAAAATCTCAAATTTGGCTCAAACCCAAACCGCCGAATTTGATGTCGAATTTATGCTTGCCACCGCAGCCTAAACGTCGTTTCTTTGCCCGGTTCGCTCTCGCAGGTTACTGATATGGCGTTGTTTTCACAGGCTCTTTTGACCAAATTTAGCCCGATACCAAAGCCGCCTTGGTCTTCGTTAAACCGCGTGTATCGCTCGAAAATTTTATCTTGCTGCTCTTTGCTTAGCCCCTCGCCGCTATTTGAGATTTTTAGCTCGCCGTCTTGCAAACTAACCGCGACGTAGCCGCCTTGGTTTGCGTATTTTACGGCGTTGCTTAGTAGGTTATCCACCGCACGTTTTAGCTCATAGCCATTTGCATTTATGAGAGCGTCTTTTAAATTTAGCCTTAAATCAAGCCCCCGTTTAGCAAAAAACGGAGCAAAAAATTCGAGTCGCTCGTTTAAAATATCTCTCAAATTTAGCTCCTCTTTTGGTGCGCAGCGCTCGGCGCCAAAGGATAAATACTTGAGGTCCTCATAGGTGCGGCTTAGCGTTTTGGCGGCGGTTTGGATGTTGTTTAGGCGCTTTAGATTTTTCTGGCTTAGGCTACTTTTATCTGCCGTTTCGATGCTCATAAGTATGACGCTAAGGGGCGCGTTTATCTCGTGAGTAGAGTCTTTTATGAAGCGATTTAGTGCGGCGATCTTGGCGTGTAGCGGCGCTAGCGCGGTCTTTGCTAGATAAAAGGCGATTATCATGATGACGCCTAAAACGATAAGCAAATTTAGCGCCGTCCGCAGCCGTAGCAAATTTAGCTCGCTCGTGACGTCCTTGCCGCTTAGCGCTATTTTTGCCGTCGCTAGCTCGTCGGCGCCGCCTTCGTCCATGTTTTGCAAAGCCTCAAATATCGTTACTTTGCCGTCCGATACGACCGCGCTGCTTTGGTCTGCGTCAAATTTAGCGCAGCCCGCCTCGCCGTATAAAATTTGACCGCTTTTAGCTACGATGCAGGCTTTGACGTCTTTTTCGGCGGTAAAGCTTTTTACCGCGCCAAGCCCGTCCATACGCGCTTTCATGTAGATACCCATCTTGATCTCTTTTAGGTTTTTTACCTCGTTTAAGATTAGGGCTTCTTTTTTCATTTTATAGTCGTTCGTGAAAAAATACCCCAAAAATAGGGTGCTAGTGATGAGATAAAGCGAGAGGATTTTTGCTATAACGGCGGAGCGCTCAGACATAGATATAGCCGTCGCCGCGCCTATTTATGATCGCGTCCTTACCTAAAATTCGGCGCAAATTTTTAACGTAAACCCGTAGGCTCAGCTCGCTGGGCTCCTCGCCGTAGTTCCAAATTTTCTCAAATATCGTCTCTTTACTCAGTAGCGCGTTTTTATTTTCCAAAAATAGCGCCAAAAGTTCGCTTTCTTTGTTTGAGAGGTTTACGATTTGTCCGTTTTGCTGGAGCGTTTTGGAGCTTGGATAAAATTTATATCCGTCGTTAAGCTCGATAAATTCGTCATTTACGTGAGAAAATTTGCGCTTGATTAAAATTTGAATACGAAGCAAAAGCTCTTTTAGCTCGTACGGCTTTTTTAGGTAGTCGTCGCAACCGCTTTTGTAGCCGATCTCTAGGTCTTGTAGCGCGTTTAGCGAGGTGGTAAATATCGCAGGCGTATCGTCGCCAAGCCGCCTAAGTTCGCGCAAAAGGGAGAAACCGTCGCCTTTAGGTAGCTTGACGTCGAGGATGAGGATATCAAAATTTCGCTCGTAGGCGGTATCTAGAGCTGCTTTAGCATCGGCGCGAACTGTCACGTCATAGCCTTGTTCGCTCAGATACTCGCTGATGAGTTCGCTTAGCGTCTCATCGTCCTCTACGAGCAAAATTTGCGTCATTACATCTTATCCTTTTTCATATCTTTCATATCGTCTTTCTTTTTACCCATATCGTCTTTCATCTCTTTCATGTCGCCCTTCATTTCGTCCTTTTTTATCATCATATCGTCTTTTTTCTCCATCATGGCGTCCTTCTTTTCCATCATGGTATCTTTTTTCTCCATCATATCGCCTTTCATCTCGGCGGCAAAGATAGAACCTGTAACAAACAACGCGCTAAGCGCAACTAAAGCTAACTTTTTCATAGCATCTCCTTTAAGAAAATTTATGATGGAAGTTTAGCCAAGAAACGTGAAATGAGCGTGAAATTTAAGCCATCAGGCTAAAAACGTATGATAAAAGCGGCAGGCTAATAAAGCTAAACGCGACTCCCACGGCTACTGCGGCGACTGCTAGCTGGCTATCAAGCTCGGCTTTCATGATCATCGCACTTGCTAGCACCATCGGCGGCATGGCGCACTGAAGGATGCCTATCATCCAAATTTGACCGAAATTTACGCCAAAAACTATCGTGACTAATATAAAAATAAAAGGTGCTAGCAGCATTTTACCCGCGATTACCACGGCCGTTGATTTATAGCAGCTCTTGATACTGCGAAAGCCTAGCCCGATGCCGATCGCAAAAAGAGCGACGGGAACTACGCTTTGCGCAAAAAGCGTAAGCGCGTCAAATAGCACCTTTGGAAGCGGAACGCCGCGAAGTAAAAAGCCTAAAATAAGCGCGACGAAAGGGGGAAATTTAATCACTTTCATAACGTTTTGCACGAGCGAAACCTTCGCCGGAGCGCCGAAAGCCAGGATAAAAGGTCCAAAAATGCTAATCGGGATCGAGGTAGCTAGCTGGTCGTAAAAGATAACTTCGTTCATCGCGTCCTCGCCAAAAAAGCCCTTAATGATAGGCATACCCATAAATACGGTGTTTCCAAACATCCCGAGCAGTACGGCGCTCACGGTCGTGGCTTTGTTAAATTTTAAAAATCTGCACGCCAAGAATATCGCCGCAGCGCCCAGCATCGAACAGGCAAAGCCCGTGGCGATGACGTTGATAAGCGTAGTGTCGATGTTTACGTGGTAAATTTTATCAAAAATCAGTGCCGGAAGCGCGAAGCAAAGCGCGTAGTTTATGAATACAGAGGCGTTTTTTTGCTCAAAGACTTTAAATTTTTTCGCCCCCGAGCCCGACGCGATAAAGATAAAAATATATAAAAATTGCGGAAAAATTTTAGTAAACCGAGTTATAAATTTTAAAAAGGCGATTATACGGCGGCTAGCATTAAAGAAAAATAAAATTTAATTGAATTACTTAACATCGCCTTAACGCATTTTTGTATATAATCTCACGTTAAATTTAAAAAGGCGAGAAATAATGAAAAAAATTATCAAATTTATCGCGGTTTTCGCCGTGCTGGCTGGGGTGGGCTACTACTTTTACGATAAAAATTTTAACGTCCCGCAAGGCGATCAGTTTATCACCTCAAAAGCCGTTCGCGGCGAGCTGGTTAAAACTATCGAAAGTAACGGCGAGATCTACGCTACCGAGCTAATCGACGTGGGCGCGCAGGTAGGCG
>CAUPYN010000022.1:0-16178 GCA_963515575.1 uncultured Campylobacter sp. | reverse complement strand
ATAATTTCCTTTAACGTGCGCGGCGTCTCGGCGTATGATTTCGCCGCAAGCCTTAGCAACGACTTCGGTATCCAGACGCGCGCGGGCGTGATGTGTGCTGGCCCGTACACTCACGATCTGCTGGGTATCAAGGAGGGACGCATGCCAGAAAGTAAGCCCGGCTTCGTGCGCGTGAGCCTGCACTACACGCACACCGAGCAGGACGTGCATTATCTAGTGGGCGCGATAAAATCCTGCATCAAAAAACACCGCGAAATTTGGGGCGAGGAAAAGGCGATGTATGAGATGTTTGGCGGGAAGATTTAAATTTGAGCGGGTTAAATTTGACTCGCTAAAACGTCAAATTTGAGCAAATCAAATTTGATTTAAAAATACGCACTCAAATTTGACCGCAAACGCAAGCTAAATTTATAAATTTACGCCGTAAGGATACGGGTTTGGGCGCTAAAATTTGATCAAATTTAAAAATAAAAAGAGTAAATTTAAGAAAGAAAAGGGCGCAAAGCGCGCCCCAATCACGCAAATTTAAGCCATAAATTCGACTCAAATTTGCGCGTAAATAAAATTAGTTTTTGCGACTGTTTGCGTCAGGCGTGAAAAGCGGCTTATCTAGCAGCTTAAAGTCGCCGATAAATTTCTGACCCTCTTCGCTCGTCGCCCACTCGATAAATTTATTTGCGTTTTCGATGTCGGCCTTAGCGCAGTGCTTCGGATTTACCGCGATTAGCGAGTAGAAGTTCTTTAGGTCGTTGTCGCCTTCGTTGATGATGACCATCTCAGGCGCGCCTTTTTTGGTGTCCTCGTACTTGATGTAGGTGCCGCGGTCGGTGAACGTCACGCCCTTTTGCTCGGCTGCAGCGTTGATGGTAGCTAGCATGCCTTGGCCTGTTTGCATATACCAGCTGTCTTTTTCAGGTACTTCGCCGATGATTTTTTTCCAGATACCTTTTTCTTTGTTGTCGGTGCCTGATTTATCGCCGCGAGAGAAAAATTTGATGTTCTCTTTTTTGATCAGCTCAAAGCTCTCTTTTATGTCTTTGCCTTTAAATTTATCCGCGATAGATTTATCGGCGATGACGACGAAGTCATTGTACATTACGGGTTTTCTCTCGACGCCAAAGCCCTTTTCTACAAATTCTTTCTCAACTTTTGGCGAATGCACGAAAAGTATGTCCGCATCGCAGTTTTCGCCTAGTTTTAAAGCTGCTCCCGTGCCTACGGCAGTCCATTTGATATCGACGCCGGTTTTTGCCTTATACGCAGGGTAGATCGCGTCTAGTAGGCCCGTGTTATCGGTGCTGGTTGTGGTTGCCATGATGAGTTCGCTATCGCCCGCGAACGCCAAAACGCTCGCGATTAGCGAGCCTAATATTACTTTTTTCATTTTTCTCCTTTTTTAAAAAGTATGCTATTATAGCACATTAAATTAACACTTAAGAAATATGCAAGGAAAGAATATTTGGATTTTTTACTAAACGGATTTTGGGAGGCCTTTAGACTGCTTTTTAGCGGCGACGAGGAGACGTATTCGGCGATCAGGGCGACGCTTTACACTTCGAGCGTTTCGATATTTTTTGCGACTTTAGTCGGCTTTCCGCTTGGATTTACGCTGGGATTTTACGATTTTCGCGGACGGCGAGTATTACGATTGCTTAGCGATACGGCGCTTGCGATGCCCACCGTTGCTATCGGGCTTATTTTGTATGCCTTTATCACGCGAAACGGCCCATTTGGCGAGTTTGGACTGCTTTTTACGCTAAAGGCCGTTATGCTGGGCCAGTTTGTACTGGCTCTGCCTATCATCGTCTCACTAAGCGCTAGCGTCGTTGAAAATATGGACAAAAAGCACTATCTAACCATCCTAAATTTACGCCTGAGCGCGGTGCGGCTAGTGGGCTGCGTGCTTTATGAGCTAAGATACGCTTTGATGGTGGTCGTAGCGACGGCGTACGGGCGCATCGTGGCTGAGGTCGGCGTGGCGATGATGATCGGCGGAAATATCAAATATTTTACCCGCACGATCACGACTGCGGTGTCGCTAGAGACGAACAAGGGCGAGTTTGCGATGGGTATAGCGCTAGCTTTGGTGCTCATCTTTATCGCATTTGCCGTAAATTTGGCGATACACGCGCTAAAAAGGCTTGATAGATGAAATTTGATAAATTTAGAAAATTTATGCTCGCAAAAAGCGGGCTGGGCGCGTCAAATTTGAGCCTTTTATTTAAATTTAACGAGAAAGGCGCAAAGTGATAAACGTTAGAAATTTACGCCTAAACTACGGCGCGAGCGAGATTTTAAACATCCCACGCCTTGATGTCGACGTTACCAAAATCACCGCGCTAACAGGCAGCAACGGCAGCGGCAAAAGCACGCTGATGCGTGTGATGTCGTTTTTACAAAAGCCAAGCTCGGGCGAAGTGCGGCTGTGGGGAAGCAGCGCGCCTAGTCTAAATTTACTGCGCGACGTTAGCGTTTTGTTGCCAGAGCCCGCGCTTTTAAAACGCTCCGTGAGGGAAAACTTTAGGGCCGTTTTAAAAAGCCGCGGAGTGCTAGCGGAATTTGACGAGCGAGCGAGCGAGGCGTTAAATTTGGTCGGGCTTGACGAGAGCTTTTTAAACAAGCGCCACTTTGAGCTAAGCTCGGGACAGACGCAGCGCGTTAGCTTTGCGTTAAATTTGGCGCTTAGATCGCGGCTTTATCTACTCGACGAGCCGACAAATAGCGTGGACGTGGGCACGTCAAAGCTGTTTGGCAAGGCGGTGCTTTACATGCGGCAAAGATACGGCTGCGGCTTTGTGATCGCTAGTCACGACGATAAATGGCTAACCGCCATCGCCGAAGAAAACGTCTTTTTGCACAAGGGGCGCGTGTGCGAATTCGAATACAAAAATATATTCGACGCGCGAGACGGGGTTTTAAAATTTGACGAAAACGCGGTCGTAAATTTGCCGTCAAATTTGCGTAGCGCTGCAAAGATCGCCGTAAACCCTAGCAAAGTAATGCTAAGCAAAACTCCTGTAGATGGGTGCTTGAGCGGTATTTTGCACTCGGTTTCGCTCTATCTTGGCAAAGAGCTTTTGGTGAAAATCAAAGTCGGCGACTTTTTGATTAAAACGCTGGCGGAGAATTCGCAAAATTTTTGCGTCGGTGAAAATATTTATTTTAAATTTGACGAGGAAGCGTTTTTGGGGCTTGAATGAGCCTCAAATTTTGCAAATTTCGCTTCAAATTTTAAATTTAGGCTCATTTAACGCCCGTTAAAAGAGCCTAGTTAAAAGTAAATATCAAAATGAAGCGTAAATGTGAGATATATGCGGAAATTTCATATTTCTTTTATCCCTTAAAAGTCGCCGTAAGTAATATGCAACTAAGGCATATTTAAGCGTATATTAATTTTTTTGATTTAATTTTTTTTAAGTATAAGAAATAAGCCAAAAAGTAGTATAGTTTCACAATTGAGAAAAATCTCAAAAAACAGACAAAAATGATAAAGGAAGGCAATGACTAGCAAGGGCGAATTTGCAGCCGGACGTGGGCTTTACTACTCGCTGTTTTCGCGTTTTTTCGTTTTTAGCCAAGGCGATGATAGATTTGCGGGCGTAAATGCGATGCTAGGCCTTGCCGCAGCGCACGCTCTAAACGAAGAATCGGCCGCCGCCATAATGCGCATACGGGCAAAATTTGACGAGGAAAATCCGCAAAATTTAGCGGATGAATTCGATGAAATTTTCCACGCTCCGCCAAGTCCGCTTAGAAACTCGCTGTCGTACTACGACGAGGGTTATGAGGTCGGGCATGCCTGCGCTAAAGTGCGTAAAATTTTAGCCAGCACCGACCTTAGGCGCGACGAGGATAAATTTAAAGAAAACGAAGATAACGTGGGCTTCGTTTTTGCGCTGATGAGCGAATTTATCACGCGCGAGGGCGAGCGTGAGCTATACGGCGAGCTTGAAGAGCAGCTTTTTAAAGAGGTCATAAATCCAAACATCGATGAGTTTATAGAGAGTCTTTTTAATCACGAAAGCAGCGAAATTTACAAAGACGTCGCGGTGCTGTTGCAAGGATTTATCGAGTTTGAGCGCGTAGTTTTAAGCGCGCCGCGTCCTATAAATCACGGCGAAAACAAAAAGACTTTGGACGGAGTTTCAAGATCTGAGGCTATAAGAAGACAAAAAAATCGAGTGAGAAAACTAAAAGCTATGGAGGAAGAAAATGCAAAAAAATAGGCGAGAATTTTTAAAAAAGGCGGGGCTAGTCGGAGCGGTAGCGGCTACGGCCGGAGTCGCTACGGAAACGGCGTCAAACCTAAAATACGGTAAAAGCAAAAAGACCGAAGTGCTCTACAAAAGAAGCAAAAACTGGGATCTATACTACGAACAAGCAAAATAATAAAACTTAAGAAAGGATAAATATGTCTGAGGCAAATTTACGTCTTATGCCCCACTCAAACGCAGTCGGGCGAAGATCATTTTTAAAAATGGCCGCGCTAGCGGGCGTAGCTGGCGGCATGAGTGGACTGGCCGCTAGCGGCGTAACCAGAAGTGCGACTCAAGAAGAGATGGCAAATCCGTTTCCAAACTCTAAAATCGTAAAAACTATTTGTACGGTTTGCTCCGTTGGATGCGGAGTGCGGGCTGAGGTGGAAAATGGCGTATGGGTGCGCCAAGAGGTAGCTCAAGATCACCCCGTAAGCGCTGGTGGCCACTGCTGTAAGGGTAGCGACGTCATCGATATGGTGCGCTCTCACTGCCGCGTAAAATACCCGATGAAAAAAGTAGGTGGCAAGTGGAAACGCATCAGCTACAAAGAGGCTCTCGACGAGATCGGCGCAAAGCTAAAAGCATATCGCGAAAAAAATCCAGAGCAAGTAATGTTTCTAGGCTCTGCAAAAGATTGCAACGAACAAAGCTATTATATAAGCAAATTCGTAGCGATGTTCGGGACTAATAATCTAGATCACCAAGCACGTCTTTGACACAGCTCTACAGTCGCCGGTGTGGCGAATACTTGGGGTTACGGAGCTATGACCAATCATCTTGGAGATATCCAAAACGCGAAGTCTATCTTTATAGTGGGCGCAAATCCGGCGGTAAATCATCCGGTCGGCTTTAGACATTTTCTAAAAGCGAAGGAAAATAACGGCGCAAAGCTAATCGTGGTCGATCCAAGATACACGAGAACTGCGGCTAAGGCTGATTATTTTGCTCAAATTCGTACCGGCACGGATATACCTTTTATGTACGGCATGATGAATATCATCTTTCAAAACGGCTGGGAAGATAAGGAATTTATAAACGACCGCGTCTACGGTATGGATCTGATCCGCGAAGAAGCTGCCAAATGGACGCCTGAAGTCGTGGCCGATGTTTGCGGGATCAAAAAAGAGACACTTCTTGAGATAACCGAAGTTTACGCCAAAAATCGCCCGGGATCGGTCGTTTGGGCGATGGGTCTAACTCAGCACACCATAGGCAGCTCAAACACTCGTATCGCTCCGATCCTGCAACTAGTGCTAGGAAATATGGGCGTATCGGGCGGAGGCTGTAATATTCTGCGCGGTCACGACAACGTTCAAGGCGCGACGGATATGGCGAATTTGCCGACCGAGCTACCCGGGTACTATCCAAAAAACGAAGCCAACTGGAAATACTTCGCTAAGATGTGGAAGGTCGATTTTGAATGGCTCCAAAAGAATTTCGTTAAGCCTGAAATGATGTTTAAACCCGGATTTACGCTATCAAAATGGTGGGCGGGCGTGCTTGACGGTAAAAACGGCAACGAAGCCGTAGATAATGCCGGCGACAGTATAAAAGCCTTAGTGGTAATCGGCAACGGCATCACCTCTACCGCGCAACAAGTAAAAGTAAAAGAAGGCCTAGACGCGCTTGAGCTTTTGGTTCTAGTAGATCCTTTCGTAAACGATGCCGGCGTAATAACGGACAAAAAAGACGACGTCTATATACTGCCTGCGGCGACGCAGTTTGAAACCAGCGGTACGGTTGTAGCGACAAACCGCAGCGGCCAGTGGAGAAGCCAGGTCGTAGAGCCTTTGTTTGAGAGTATGCCCGATCACGAAATTTTATTCGAGCTTGCCAAAAGGCTAGGATACTATGACGAACTAACGCGCACGATCAGAGACGCTGAAGGCAAGATCGAGTGGCCTGAGGTCGCTACTCGCGAGATCGCAAATATAATTAAAACTATCGGTATGACGGGTTGGACTCCGGAAAGGCTCAAAAAGCACCAAGAAAACTGGGATAAATTTGACGAAAAAACAAGCCTAGGAAAACCGGGCACCGTAGTTGAAGGCGAGTACTACGGTCTGCCGTGGCCTTGCTGGACGGAGGATCATCCGGGCAGCCCGATACTTTACGATATAAACAAATCCGTTAGGCAAGGCGGTATGGGTTTTAGAAACCGCTTCGGCTTAGAGCATAACGGAGTTAGCCAATTAGCCGCAGACGGTAGCGCGCCCGTAGATTCGTTTGTTAATGGCGGATATCCGGAGATCAAAAAAGATAATATCGAAAAGGTGCTAGGCATCACGCTAACCGAGGATGAAAAGGCCAAAATAGGCGGCAGCTGGATACATGACGATAGTAATATCATCGCTAAAAAATGCATGGAGAAAAACATCGCTCCGTACGGCAACGCGCGAGCTAGGACGATCGTTTGGACTTTTGCGGATCAAATTCCTCTTCACAGAGAGCCGTTGCATACGCCTAGATTCGATCTGGCGCAAAAGTATCCGAGCTTTGAGGATAAGAAACTTCAAAACCGCGTCGATACGAAATTTAAATCCGTCCAGCTAGCAAAGGACTACTCAAAAGAGTTTCCTATTATCCTCACGACGGCTCGCCTCGTAAATTTTAGCGGCGCGGGCATGGAGACGAGAGCTAGTATGTATCTAAGCCGCTTGACGCCTGAGATGTTTGCGGATATCCACCCTGAACTTGCGGCTAAACACGGCATTAAAAACTGGGATTTCATCTGGGTTCATTCGCCTGAAGGTACTAAGGTTAAGGTGCGCGCCAGAGTGGTACCGTCCGTTAAACCCGACACCATCTTCATGCCGTTTCATTATGCGGGTTATATGCAAGGCGTTGATATGACGGGTAATTTCCCGGAAGGCACCAAGCCTTATGCGGTAGGCGAGAGCGCAAATACCGTCACTAACTACGGATATGATATAAACACTCAGATTCCTGAAACCAAAAGCGGTCTATGCCGCATAGAAAAGGCGTAAAATGAGCGAATTTAACGATAACAATAGACTTAAATTTTACTGCGACGACGATAGATGTATCGACTGTAACGGCTGTGCGGTGGCTTGCGACGAGGCTCACGAGCTGCCTCTTGGCATCCGCCGCCGCCGCGTCATCACGCTAAACGAAGGCGTGCCCGGTAAGGAAATATCGACCTCGATAGCTTGCATGCACTGCGAGGATGCTCCATGCTCGCTGGTTTGCCCGGTTGATTGCTTTTATATCAGAGCAGACGGCGTCGTGCTACACGACAAAGATATCTGCATCGGCTGCGGATACTGTCTATACGCGTGTCCGTTCGGCGCGCCTCAGTTCCCGCGTGAGGGAGTATTCGGCGCGAAAGGCTCGATGGATAAGTGCACGATGTGCGCAGGCGGTCCGCTACCGACAAATAGCGAAGCCGAGCGCGAAGAGTACGGCCAGGATAGAATTTCCGAAGGCAAAGTACCGGTTTGTGCCGCAATGTGCTCGACAAAGGCGCTGCTAGTAGGCGAATCTGCAATGATAGAAAAAATCTACGGCGACAGAGTCAAGGCTCGCGGCTACGGCTTTAAAGACCTAAAACAAACTCCGACCTGGAAGCTTGCTTACTATGCCGGCGATAGGCTTAGGATAAAATCTTAAAATTTAGCTCGCTCTTGCCGAGATTGCAGGGGTGAGTAATCTCATTAAATTTGACGCGGTTTGGCTGCGTCAAATTTAACTCACGCTTCTTTAGCTTCATTAAATTTTACATAGATAGTTCGTCAAATTTGAATGCAGGCAAATTTAAAATAAAAATGGATAAATTTTAGCAGAAAAAAGGGCGGTCTCCCGCCCTAAATTTACGCTCTAACAGGCGATAAGTACGGATTTGCCGAGTGCATCGACATCTCGTTTTGCTCTCTAAATTTGATAAATTCCTCTTCGCTTAGACGCCTGATATTTGCTATCGTCATCTTTAGCGGCGTGATGCCTGAGAGCGGATCGGGATCGCCGGCGTTTGCTAGCTCGTTACCGTCGGCTTCGCTATAGTGGAAGGTCGTAAATATCGTGCCTTCTTTTAGATCCGGATTTATGCGAAGCTTGGCTGCGATCTGGCCGCGTTTGTTTTGCACGAGCGCGTAGCAGCCCTCCTCCAGCTCCCTCTCGCGAGCGATATCCGGGCTCACCTCTATGAGCGCGCCCTCGACGCCTGCGCCGTATTCAAGGGCAGGGCACTCTCTAGTCATCGTACCCGTGTGGTAGTGAAAGACCTTGCGTCCGGTCGTAAATAGGCACGGATAGACCTCGTCTGGCACTTCGCTAAGCGCACCGCTACCGACCGGATAGCCGTCCGGGATATTCATCTTGGCTCTAAATTCGGCCTCGGCTTTTGCGCGTTCATTTTTATCCTCTACGTAAAGCACCGGCGCGAAGCGGAATTTGCCGCCAGGCAGCATGGACTTGTGATCTGCGTAAAGCACCGGCGTACCCGGATGCTCCTCGTCTGGGCACGGCCAGCTGATACCGCCTAGCTTGCCTAGTCTATAGTAGCTGATACCGCCGAAAAATTTAGGCATAAGCTCTCTTAGCTCGTTCCAAATTTGCTCAGGGCTCGCAAAATCAAATCCCTCTAGTCCCATGCGGTTTGCGATGTTGCAAACGACCTTCCAATCAGGCTCCACGCCGTTAACGGGCTCGCTAGCTTTGCGAGTGCGTTGGACGCGGCGAGAGGTGTTGATAAAGGTTCCGTCCTTTTCGCCCCAGCCCGCGGCAGGTAGCACCACGTCGGCCTTGTGCGCGCTCTCGGTAAAGAAAAGATCCTGCACGATAAAGCAGTCTAGATGGTGCACGGCGTGGACGAAGTGCTCGGTCCAAGGATCGCTCATTACGGGGTTTTCGCCGTAGACGTAGAGGACTTTTAGCTCGCCGCTATCCATTTTATCGGGTGCTTGCGTTAGCTTAAAGCCCGGAACCGGATTTAGCTCAAAGTGCCATACTTTGCGTGCTTGCTCCTGCGCGTAAGGGCTATTTACCGCGCCGGCCGGGATGACGTTAGGCAGTGCACCCATGTCGCATGCGCCCTGGACGTTGTTTTGACCGCGCAGTGGGTTTACGCCTGCACCCTTTTTGCCTAAATTTCCGGTTAAAACGGCTAAATTTGATAGAGAAAAGACGTTTGACGTGCCGTCGCTAAACTGAGTGATACCCATAGTGTAGCAAATCGCCGCCGCGCCTGCTTTAGCATACATTCTAGCTGCCTCTATGATGAGCTCTTTTTTTATGCCGGTTTCACGCTCGAAACGCTCAGGCGTAAAGTCCTTAACCGCTTCTTTTAGATATTCAAATCCCTCGGAGTATTTCTCGATAAATTCGCTATCTTGCAAATTTTCGGCGATTATGACGTGCATCATCGTATTTAGCGTTTTGATATTCGCTCCGATCGGGATTTGCAGATAGATATCGGCTTTTTTGGCCATATCGGTGCGCTTTGGATCAACGACGATCATCTTTGCGCCGCGCTGAAGTCCGCGCTGCATCTGCATAGCGATGATCGGGTGGCACTCGCTCGTGTTGGTGCCGATGAGTAAAAATACGTCCGTGTCGGTTGCAAATTCTACTAAATCGTTCGTCATCGTTCCGTTTCCTAGCGTGCTGGCAAGACCTGCCACTGTAGGAGCGTGTCAAAGACGAGCGCAGTGATCGACGTTGTTGCTACCCTGAGCTCGGAAAAATTTCTGGAAAACGTAGTTGTCTTCGTTATTTGAGCGCGCCGAACTAAAGCCCATGATCGAGCTTGGGCCGTATTTTGCGACTGTGGATTTAAATTTATCTGCGAGGAAATCATAAACCTCCTCAAAACTCACTTCTTCAAGCTCGCCGTGCTTGTCGTAGACGCCGTTTAGCTTTCTCATCATCGGTCGGCTTAAGCGTTTAGGAGAGTTTACGAACTCCCATCCGAACATTCCTTTTAAGCAAAGCTCGCCATCGTTTACGTGGTGGTCTTTGCTAGGTTTGGCGTCTACGATTCTACCGTTTCGCACGATAAGATCGATGCCGCAGCCCGTACCGCAATATGGACAGGTGGTCTTTACGATCTCTTCCATTTTTGCTCCTTTCTGGTATTACTGAAATTTATGAGATTATTATACAACGGCAAATATAAATTTAGTTTTAAAATTAGTATATTTTTTTAAGAATTATTTAAGTAATATGCAAATTTAGCATATTACTCTTTTGACTAAATTTGTCTTTAAAATCGTATTTTGAAAGTCAAATCACATATTGGTTAGGCTCAACAGAACTTAGGCGGATTCTTTCTTACTATCTAATAAAACATGGTATAAAGTTTTTGTAGAAATATCGCTTTATAAGCGCCTTGCTTTTGCATCGCAGGTTTGTTAGGCTCAAACAGCGAATAGGATTAAAATTTGATAAGTCACATATCAGACGAACTAAACGCGTAAATTTAAAAACAAAAATAGAGGTCTTTTATCTTTTTGTCTTGTTTCTTTTAAGTTATCTTAAAATATTATCTAACTTTATAAAGCGCGCTACCATCCTCACCGTTCCTTTGATGAACTGCCTAGCTAAGGTATTTTTTATATATTGCTTTTGGGTATGTTTTATACGACTACGACCGTAGCTACGGACGGGAGCAAAAGCATAGATACTTCGCAAATGGGCGTGATGATGTTTTATATCTCGACCGTTACGTGCGAGACCGGATTTAGCTACGGCAGCAGCGCTAGCGGCGTAGAGTTTAAGGTTTTGCAAGGAGATAAAGTCGTCATCGAGGCGAAATTCGACAAAGACAGTATGTATACGTTTTAAAAAAACGCAAGGTAAATACAAGGTTAGGATATTTGCGGGCGAAGGCCACGAAGTCATCGTAGAGCCAAAAGATATCTCTAAATAAAACTTCAGCGAGTTGTCTCCGGTTAAATTTTGATGTAAATTTAGTGCGACAACTTGCCATTTAAAGGAAGAAATACGGCTTGGTACGAAGCGGCGATTCTAATCGCGCTGGCGATTGGTGCGGGGTATTTCGTTTACGCAAAAGAGTTTAGGCAAAAAGACTGCGGTTGCAGTAGCGGCAAGACATGCGGCTCTAAAGACAAAAGATACGATTGACGCGTTTTGCCTGTGAGCTTTTGCGTGTTTTTTCGTTTTATTTACCGCACGTTTTAAATTTGCATTTTTATGACGCGGGTCTGGGCGAGTAAAATTTGAAGCCAAAATTTGAAAATTTAGCCAAATTTGACTTCAAATTTTAACGCAACGAGTCAAGGCGCCGTGTTTTTTCTTTTTACTTCTTTTTTCTTTTTACTTCGCGCAAGCGCTCGTAACGCTCTGCTTGCAGTAGCGAACGCAGTGAAGCTAAACTTCGCTACGAGGAGGCGAGGCGGAAATGAGCCGAGCGAGGGCGCATACATATAGTATCGAGCTTCGGCGAAATTTACTTCTGCTTGCAGTTGCGAGTGTAACGAAGCAAAGCAAAGTATAAAGGAAAAAGACAAGCCGCAATCACTTCACGAGATCGGCGAGCACCTTTGCCGCATGATCCTTCGCCTTCACGCTTTTATATACCTTTACGATCTTACCGTCTTTGCCGATCACAAAGGTCGAGCGCACGATGCCTAGATACTCCTTGCCGTAGTTCTTCTTTACCTGCCAGACGCCGTAGAGTTTGGCTGCTTCGTGCTGCGGGTCGCTTAGCAATATGTGTTTTAGGCTTTGTTTTTGCGCAAAGGCGGCGTGGGATTTTACGCTATCTGGACTTACTCCCACGATCACGGTGTCTTTAGCTATAAAATCGCCGTAAAGCGCGCTAAATTCGCATGCTTCGGTCGTACAGCCAGGGGTGTTGTCTTTGGGATAAAAGTACAGCACAACGTTTTTACCGACGAAGTCTTTTAGGCTGATACTAACGCCGTCGCTGTTTTCTAGAGTGAAATTTGGCGCCGTATCGCCCGCTGCTAGCGTGATTTTTCGCTCCAAATCCTCTTTTGAAAATTCGCTCATTTTTGCTCCTTTCTAAGCTCCTCAAGTGTCTTGCCGCCCGAACCTATCGAGCTTGCGTCGTATGTTTCGATATAAATTTGCACTCGCTCTCGGTTTTTGCCCAGCACGCGCACCATGGTGTCGGTCATCTCCTCGACCAGCTTTTGCTTTTGCTCTTTTGTGGGCTCCGGGCCTGCCATTTTGACGTTTATGAAAGGCATTTTTTCTCCTTAAATTTGATAAATTTGGGCTAATTATATCAAAATTTTACCTGCACTCTTGCACGCCGCGTTCTAAAATTTAAGCCTTCATATTAAAACTTAGCTTTAAATTTAATATTTAAGTAAAGTTTAAAGCTAGTATGATTATTATGTGACTTGGTAGTAGTAAAATTAGCTAAATTTACCCAAAAGGAGCAAATATGCGTAAGAATTTTTTCGGTTCTATCGTTTTGGCTGCGGCCTTGGCAAGCGGCGCGTTTATAGCGGCGCCGCAGACTGCGAGTGCGGGCGTTTTGGCGCATCAGGTAAAAACCCAGGGCGAGCTTGGCTCGGTGTTTATCAACCCATACGACGTGGCGCCTCTAACCGCTATCATCGATCGCGCGGGCAAGGATATCAAGGATATCCACGTGCGGGTGCTGGGTAAACCTGGCGGCGGCATCGACATCGCCTATAACGTCTCCGAGCATGCGCTGCTGACGCATGACGGCGTGCCGATCTGGGGGCTGTATCCGGACTATCTAAACGAGGTTGAAGTAAGCTACGTTTTTAACGGCGAAAAGAAGGTCGAGAAGTATAAAATTTACGCTCAGCCGATCGTGACGTATAGCCGCGATTATAGATTTAGCCACATGCAAAAGATGAAGGTCAAAAAGGTCGATCCTGCGTTTAAAAACAGGCTCTATCTCATCAACAACACGATCACGAGCGTCCATAAGCCGCTTGATTGGAAAAACGGGGGTGCGGCTAGCTGGAATGATTTCACCGAAAATTTCGTCGTCGATACGCAGGGCGAGGTCAGATGGTATCTGGACTATCAGAAATTTTATGACCGCAGCGAGCGCAGGGTGATGGACGGCGGCATGATGATGGGCTTTCATCAGCTGCCAAACGGCGATCTGAGCTGGGGCATGGCGCAGCGATATATGCGCTACGATATGATGGGCAAGGAGGTGTATAATCGCGAGCTGCCGCGCGGCTACATCGACCTTAGCCACGAAGTAATGCCGCTAAAAAATGATCACTTGCTGCTTCGCGTCGGTAAATACAACTACCACCACGCAGACGGCAGGCTCTCGCACACGATCAGAGATCACATCATCGAAGTGGACGGCAGCGGCAAGGTCGTGGACGAGTGGGATCTGAATGAAATTTTCGGCAAAAACGTCTATCGCAGCAACCTCATCAAGGCTCTTGACGCTCGCGCGGTGTGCCTAAATATCGACATGGACGCCAAAGAGATCAAAATAAGCGACGATCTGCCTTTCGGCGACGTGACCTCGACCGGCACGGGACGCAACTGGGCGCACGTAAACTCGATCTCGTACGATCCTAGCGACGACGGCATCATCCTCTCGCTTCGCCACCAAGGCATCGTCAAGATCGGCCGCGACAAAAAGGTAAAATGGATCCTCGCATCGCCTGAGGGCTGGAGCGCGGACTTTAAAGAAAAAGTGCTCGTTCCTGTGGATAAAAACGGCAACAAAATCAAATGCGAAAACTCAAAATGTGAGGGCGACTTTGATTGGTCGTGGACGCAGCACACCGCGTGGCTCACTCCGCGCTACGATAACAAGGGCTCCGTCAAGCACATCAGCGTATTTGACAACGGCGACGGCCGCGGTATGGAGCAGCCTGCGCTAAAAGAGCAAAAATACTCGCGCGCGGTCGAGTATAAGATCGACGAGAAAAAGGGCACGGTCGAGCAGACGTGGGAGTTTGGCAAGGAGCGCGGATTTGACTTCTATAGCGCGGTTACTAGCGTCGTGGAGTGGCAAAAGGATAAAAGCACGTACTTCATCTCAAGCTCTAACGTCTATCTGCTAAAGCCCGATAAGACGAACAAAATGGTGCTCGTGGAGATCGATCCGAAAACAAACGACATTAAATTTGAAATGGACGTGGAGTCTGCGTCTAGAGACGACGTAGCATACCGCGCGCTGGTGATTGATCCGAATATCTTTGATTATTAAAATTTAGCTAAATTTAGCCTTTGCTCGCCGTTTGGCGCTAGTTGCCGCAGCGAGCGGGGCTAAATTTTGTGCTGCCGGCAGCCGTAGGTCGGAATTTTGCCCGCTATATTTACTTGCCGCCGCCAAAATCCGGCGCGCGGCTGGATTTGGTATTCGCACGGCGGGTTAAATTTGAAATGAAATTTGACTCGCCGCTTTGTTTAAATTTGACTTGTTAAATTTGCCGAGCCTAGCCCGCTTAATCTCAAATTTACCCTTTATTTTATACAATCTTTAAAATTTACCGCAAAGGAATTTTATGAAAATCGCTAAATTTTTAAGAATTTTAGCTGCCGTTTGCTTACTTGGCTCGGGCGCAAACGCGCTAGAAGAGGGCAAGGAGTATCAGGTACTACAAAAACCTCTAGACGTGCCTAAAAACAGCGTCGTAAAGGTCTTTAGCTACGAATGTCCGCACTGCTATAAATTCGACAAAACCGTCACGCCCAAACTCTTTAGCGAGCTAGACGGAGTCAAATTTATCCCGTATCACCTAAAAACCAAAGGAAAGCTCGGCGAAACGGCGAGCAAAATTTTTGCCGCGATGATCGCTCTAGATGAGGCTAACGACGTTAGTTTGCTAAGCGAGAAGTCTAAATTTAAAAAGGCTAAATTTGCGGTTTATAACGCCGTTCACGATAAAAACGACGATTTTAAAGACGGCAAGGATAAGGCTAGATTTATCAAAACCGCCATTAGCGCCGCAGGCGTGAGCGAGGCGGACTACGACAAGGCGCTAGCTAGCCCGCGTGCGCAAGAAATTTTAAAAACATGGGACGAGAGCTACGACGTAGCCAAGGTTCAGGGCGTGCCGGCATACGTCGTTAGCGGTAAATATCTATTAAACGCGCAGGCGCTAGGTTCGATCGACGCCATGGCCGCCGCCGTCAAAGAGCTATCGGCAAAATAATGGACTACAATATCGAAAACAAGGGCTTTGTCTGCTTTGCGTATAACTTGCAGCGAAGGCGAGCGCTTTGGGCAGGGCTGCTTGCGGTTTTGGCGGCCAAATTTATCTTGTGCGAGCTGTTTTTAGGCGGCGGGGCTGCCGGCGCTCTAGTAGTGAAGTTACGCTTTGCGACGCTGTTTGCGGCGTTTGGCGTGTGCGTAGCGATGTGCGCGCCTAAGGTATTTGGCGTCAAGCTCGCGGGATTTTTCCTGATTTTTTTGGGTGCGATATTCGGGCTTGATTACTCTACGAGCGATTTTAGCGGCGTTAGCGAGATTAGCTTTCCTTTTGCTTTGCCGCTAAACGAAATTTGTCCGAGCCTTTTTGCGCCTGATTTTAGCGCGGCAAACGAAGCCGGATTTATCAAAATTTACGCGCGAGCGAATTTTGCATTTTTTGCGGTGTTTGGGGCGTTTTGTCTTGTAATGATACTAAGCTGGTTTGTGTATAATGCCCGCAGTAGCGAAATCAATCAAATTTAAATTTGGGATTCCCCGCGCTTGACGGATTTCAAGCTTTAAAATTTTAAACCCGTTTCGGTTACGTATTTTATATACGCGCCCTCACGGGTTAAAATTTTAAAGTTAAACTACGCCTACCGACGTCTGGAATATTTATCCCATAGCTTACTAAATTTACAAATTTAAAAACTCAAATTTACAAATTTGAACGTAAAAAGATAAGGCGAAGTATTTTGAGATGGATTTGAATGTTGTGCAGAAATTTTAAGTCAAGGCTAGACAAGTAGTCTGCCGCAGACTTAAAA
>CAUPYN010000021.1:0-16445 GCA_963515575.1 uncultured Campylobacter sp. | reverse complement strand
CTAGTCAGCATAAAAATCATAAGAACCAAGACCAAAGCTCCAAAGATTATCGCTATTTTCTTTCCCATTTTAGCCTCCTATTTTTTTCTAAACTGCTCGTTAAATTCGCTGATTTCGTTTGCTAGGGCGCGGATTTGCGCCTCGTCTAGGTTTTGGACTATATCTTTCATCAGCGGATTTGCCTTTTGCTTGCTTTTATACGCGATGATCATGTCGTAAATTTGATCCGAGGTTTTGTTTAGCAGCGACGGGCCGATGATACCGTTGGCGTAGTCGTCGTGGCAGGCGGAGCATTTTACGATAAAGTCCTTGCTAAGGCGCCCTTTTACGAGTTTTAAATTTATACTTTGCAGCGGGTTTCGCACCATCGCTAGCGCGCCGACTGAGCGGCTAGTTTCGCTCTCCTCGTCGTCTAGGCCGAATTTGACTCTCTTTTTGCCGTTTATATCGTAGGTCATAAACTGATCGTAGTCTTTTTGCGCGGTTGCGTTAGCGTCCGCTTTTTGCGTCTCTATCATGCCTGCGGCGGCCGGCGTCGCCTGCGTTTTTGCCGCTTGCGTCGCGCTTTTTTTATCATCCTTGCTCTCGCAGCCCGTTATCAGCATGGCGGCGGCGAGAGCCGCGAGACAGCCTAAAATTTTATTTTTCATTTTTATCCTTTGTAAATTTCGTCATAGCTGCGGTTTGGCGCTATGTCGATGATTTGTGCCGGGCAAACCTCGGCGCACACTCCGCATCCGACGCAGCCTTGTTTAAATTCGGGCAAATTTCGCCCGTCGCTTTTAGCCATAGATATAGCGGCGTCTCCGACGGGACAGAGGCTAACGCATAGATCGCAGGGCTTATCCACGCTATTTTGGACGGCATCTTTTACGGCTTGCTCGCGGTCGTTGTAAATTTTACGCTCAAGCATTTTCGTAACGCCGCTTAAATTTACGTTTTCGTTTTTATAAGCAAGACAGGCTTCATGCTCCCTTAGCACGCCCACGCCCATCTTTACGTCGCTAATCTGCGTCGTAGCGTGATCTAGCGCGCCGCTAGGGCAGGCTAAAACACAAGGAAAAAGGTCACACAGATAGCAGCCTCGCTTGTGCGCGTCGATGTAGGACGTGCCGTTTGAGTAGCCTTGCGTTATATCTAGTAGCTCGATACTGTGATATGGACAAACCTGCACGCATTGGCCGCATTTTATGCATAGCGATTCGAAATTTTTAACCGCTCCGGGAGGCCGCAAAAAAAGCTCGTCCGCGCGCGTTTTAGGTAAAAAATATCCGATGCCGTAGCCTGCAGCCGCCGCGCCTGCCGTTAGGGCGATAAAATTTCGTCTATTCATAGCGTTGCCTTTTCGGCGTTATTGGGGCGCATTTTAGGAGAGTCGTCCTCTAAAAGCTTGAGCGGCTCGGAAAAGGGAGCAAGCTTAGCTAGGAAATTTAGTCCGCTAATCACGGTGGAGCCGTAGAAAAAGCGCAGAGTCGGATAGTACTGCCAAAGCTTGTCGGCGTAAATAAAGTGCGAGTAGGGCGTGTCGCCGATGCCGTCGCGGTTTAGATCCAGGCCTTCGTATTCGTCGAAGTAGTTACCGCTCCACTCGTTTAGCTCGATCTTTGAGCCCGGAGTGTCGTTGATGGCCGTTTCCATGTTGCCGATAAAATCATTGCCCTTAAACACGCTTTTTTCCTGCGTCGCGTGCATTTGCAGCCCGATGACGTTGTATAAAATTTGATTATTTTCGATCAAATTTACTGTGCCCGGATTTAGCGGCGAGCGGTCGGAGTAGATGCCGCGCGAGTTATATAAAAAGGTATTTTCGCTCACGGTAAAGCCCGAGGTATCTTTTAGCGCGATACCCACGCCAAAGGCTCCGTTTGAGTTGATTATCACGTTTCGGCGCACGAGAGAATTTGTAGAAAACATAAAATACATCCCCACGGCGCCGCCGCTA
Organism: uncultured Campylobacter sp.; assembly: GCA_963515575.1. Lineage (GTDB taxonomy): Bacteria > Campylobacterota > Campylobacteria > Campylobacterales > Campylobacteraceae > Campylobacter_A. Next base: position 14,503 of record CAUPYN010000021.1, on the reverse strand, counting down.
AATTCGTTATCCTCGATGAGGTTATCTGCCGAATACATCGTATGCACGGCGTAGCGGTTATTTTTGCCGAAATTTTTGCGGATTATGTTGTTGCTAGAAAACCACGCCACGATGTCGCGGCTGTTATAGACGTAGTTGCGCTCGATCAAATTTTCGTGCGAATACCACGCGCGCACGGCGTCTCCGCGTCTAGGCACGTCAAAGCCCTCTTTTGAGGTGATGTTATTATCTCTTATCACGGCTTGGTTGCATTCTGATAGCTCGATACCAAACAGCACGTCTTTAAAGCGGCTTTTTTCTACCAAGAGATTATTGCCCTTTGCGCAGCTAACGCCCGCGTCTAGCTCCATCTGGCTCGTGCCGCTGCCTTCGATGTTTAAATTTATGAGCTTGACGTTTTTTGCCGTTACTTTTATTACGCTTGATTTGCGGTCGCCTCTGATGATTGCATCTTGGCCTTTACCTATGATTGAGAGCGGTTTATCTACGATTATATTTCCCTCGTAAAGACCGTCGTTTAGGCGCAAGATGTCGCCCGGTTCGGCGGCGTTTATAGCGTCTTGCAGCGGACCGGCGAAGGCCGTCAAATTTAGCGCGCAAAAGAGCAAAAGCTTAAATTTCATTTCGCGTCTTTGAGCTCTTTTTTCTTTGAAAATACGGCTAGTATACAAAGCGCGCTCATAGCCATCATCACCCAAAATCCTATGCTAGGATACGAGTGTGTCGTAAATTGCGCGACCTTACCGTCGCCAAGCACGGTCGGCATAAACGGTTTGATCTTAAACGCGCCCCACTCTTGCATATTGTGTCCGTACCAGTATAGCCAGCCCGCAAATGCGCCCATAAAAAGCAGCGGAGAGATGGTCGGAAGCACCATGAGCAGGGAGTTAAATTTGCCGTCGTAGTATAAAAAGGCTAGCATGCAAAGCGTGGAAATAAGCAGATAATAAGGCGCAATCGCGCGCTCGACGTTGCCGCCGTGCTCCATCGGATACATGCCGATGTAGTGGTTTATGGTGTTCATCTCGTGCACGTCGCCGCTGTATCCGTCAACGTGAAAATAAACGGGAATGCCGTCCGGAAAGGCGTCTTTTGGGTAGTTTGGCGCTTCAAGCGCGACGTACCAGATAGGAAAAGACGGCGTGCCGATCTCAGCTTTTTGCTCGATCGCTTTTTGTAGGCTGGCTTTTACGTCGTCTGGCATCAAGTGATTTTTGTACTGAAACGAGGTGTAAAGGTCGTAAATTTTATACGAATACCCGGCGAGCGGCTCGCCTGCGGCGATCTTGGCTTTGGCTCCGAAAAAGCCTAGCACCGGGATCGTAAAACAAACGGTCATCAAGACTAACGCGATAATAGTGTAAATTTGATACTTCTTCATCGTTTCTCCTTTATTAAATTTAAAAAATTTTTCGCGAAACGCTTTTTAAATTTAACGTAGAAGGCTCGGGTTACGCGCGCCGAGCCTCAAATTTAGCGTACTGATTCGGACCGCTAAGCCCGAATCAAATTTGGATTACATTCCCGCGTTTTCGTCGATCCACTTTAGGTATTCGATGATATCTTTGATCTCTTGATCGCTCATGTGCTGATTAGGCATTCTTAGATTAAAGTAATCGATCATAGACTTGATATACTCGTCGCCGTAAAATTTAGACGGATCTTTGACAAAGTCAAATACCCACTTCTCGCCGTTTTCGTGGCGTAAAAGAACGCCCGTTAGATCCGGACCCGAGCTAACCTGACCGATGACGTGGCAAGCATTGCAGCCGCCTTTTAGATATGCGGCCTCGCCTTTAGCCGCAGCCGGACTCATAGGCGTAGCGATCTCTTTAGCGAGATTATTTTTAGCTCTTAGGCCGACGTCTGCGGTTTTAACCATATACTGCCACACTTGGTACTCCCAAAGTATCGCGCCGTTTACGTCGCCTTTTTTATAGGCTTCGTCGGCTTTTGCTTTAGCCTCGGGGATTTTGCCGTATTGATCCAGCGCGTCGGTAACCAGCTCTTTTACCTTAGGATATTTTTCGTAATGCTTCTCTTTTAAGTAAGCCACTACGCTTTGGATAACTTCGTCGGTAGCTTTATTAGTAGCGATTACTTTATCGTATTCGGCTTTTAGGGCTTCCGGACTTAGGGTTTTTAGCCTATTTGCTTTTGCCGATTCGTATTTTTTATTTGGATCTTTAACTAGCAAATAGCCCATCATCTCAAGGTGCAACGCGGAGCAAAATTCAGTGCAGTAGTAAGGGAATACGCCCTCTTCGTCCGCTACGAAATTTACGGTTGCGGTTTTGCCCGGCTCTAAAGAGGCGTGGATGTTGTAAAGATCCACGGTAAAGCCGTGCGTCTCGTCCTGGGCGCGCTCTAGGTTTGTTAGGTGGATAGTTACGTTGTCGCCTTTATTTACCTCGATGTGTTCAGGGTTGATGTGGCTTCTGATCATCGTAGCGTAGACGGTTACGTTTTTGCCGTTGCGCTCGACTCTTTCTTGTCCGGCAAGAGTAGCGAACGGACTTTCTTTGCCCGTGCGAGAGTTTGTTCCCATGGCGTAGGTGGTAGCCGGTTTTAGCTTGCTAGCCTCGATGGATATGACATCATGAGGCTCGCCAAGAGGTATAGGCATATCGTATAAAAGCTCCATCTTTGCACCCGTAGTGTCGATTAGCGGGTGGTTTTGCGGATGGAGAGGACCTACAGGGTTGAAGCGGTCGATTGATAGCTTGTCAAGAGCGATTACGTATTTGCCCTTAGGTTTGGCCGATTTTCCCTCCATCGCATCTAGGTGTCCGATGTTGTAGTGAACGTTGATCCTATCTAGGACTTTTAAATTTTTATAATCCCATTTTACGATCTGGCTATCGACGTAAAGCGAGGTGTAAAGTACGCCGTCTTGTGCATCAAATGCCGTGTGTAAAGGTCCAAGGCCGAGTTCTACTTGTCCGTGTAGGGTCTTTTGCAAATCAAGAATCGGTATGCCGTAAGAGTCGGTGCCGGCAAATTCTTTTTTATCGATTAAATTTTTGATTTTTCTAAAGTCAAAAACCGTAGCGTGCGTATCTAGCTTACCGCCGATAACGATATACCTACCGTCTGGGCTAACATCTACGCCGTGCGGGCTCTTTGGCTCGGGGATCAAAAATAGCGCGCCGGCTTTAACGGCGGCGTCTATGGTAACTACTCTGTGGCCGTTTATTTCTCTGTAGTTTTTCTTATCTTGAGCTAGTTTTTCCAAAATTTGCCAGTTATAAACGTGCAAATAGTCCGTATCGTTTCTACTAGCGCCCGCTTCAAACGGAGGCAAGCCCTTTTCGATACCTCCGGTATACATCTCCGAGTTTATGGAGTTAGAAAACGCCCAGCCGAAGCTCTCACCTTTACCGGCGTCGCTTAGATCCTGCCAATACGGAGGAAGCTCGAGCGAGAAGGAAGCTTTCTCGTCTATCTTGCCTTTTGGATAGTCGAATTTCCAAAACGTTACCGCGCCGCGGTATGCGCTTTCGTACTCGTCTATCGAGTGGTAGCCGTTATCTAGCGGAGTCGCGTACTGTGCCGCTTCGATGACGTATTCGCTATTTGGGGTGATAAAGCTGCCGCCGTGTTCGCTTTTTACGATTGGATTAACGACGATTTGCGTAGTTTCAAAATCGTGCAAATTTATAACCGCGATGCGAGGGTTGGCTTTGTCGTTGATGAAAAGATAATCGCCGACGTATTCGCCGTTTTTCTCGGTTAATGCAGGGTGGTGAGTGTCGCCCCACGAAAGCTCCTTACCCCTAATCGCACCGCTTTTTAGGATGGCCTTAGACTCCTCGTCAAAGCCGTATCCCTGCCAAGGCTCTGGCGTAAAGACGCCGATAAATTTGTAAATCCTCATCGAAGGTACGCCGTAAACCATCACCTGTCCGCTTTGGCCTCCTGAGGAAAAGACGATATAGTCGTCCTTCTTGCCGCTTGGCTGATACGTTTTAGCAGCCGCTAGGACGTCTTTTTCCGTTAGCCCGCGCGCTTTCATGATAGCTTGCAAGTCGCTATCTGATGCACACGCACTGCTAACGGCAAACGCCATACACGTCGCCGCAACGATGCCTGAACCAAAAAATTTGTTCATTGAAAATCTCCTTTCTTAAGATTTCATTTATAAATTTTAATTTCGCCGTTTATGCTTACGGTTATTATACTCTCGTTATTATTAAAAACGCTTATTATCGCATCCGAATTTTTCCCGAGCTTCTCTATATCCGTAAAATTTGCGTTCGCACGCCAAATTTCGCCGTTATCAAGGCCTATATAAATTTTATCCCGCACGGATAGCAGGCTTTTTATCCGTAGATTCGAGATTTTATAAATTTTTGCGTTTAGGCTTTTTGGGGCGATCTCGCGCGTATTTGCCGAGGGTTTCGTATCTAAAAAATTTACGCTCGTTTTTTTGCGCGACAAATTTACGTCCGCTTTATCCGCCGCATTTACCTTAAAGCCTCCTTGAGCGGCTTTGTCGTTAGCCGCGTTTAACGACTTTTTGCTTAGCGAATTTGCCGCGTTTATTTGCGCAGTTTTTGGGTCTATACACTCGCTAGGGGCTAAATTTTCCTCGGCTTTAAATTTTACGCTCGCTATCTCTCCGCTAGCTAGCCCTAAAAGTATATCTTGGCCAGTCTGCGCCACGCTTAAGGCCACCGCGTCTAGTTTGCCTTGATTTTTTACCTCCATCGAGGTCAAATTTAACCTAAAAACCGACCTATCCCAGCCGGTTATTACGGCGGCGTCATTTATGATTTTGCAGGTTGCTACGCGGTATACGCCGCTAAGGTGCGCGGCGGAGAGCTTTTTGGCGGACGGGTCGTAGACGAGGAAGATATTTTCTCCCGCCACGGCGTAAAATTTACCGCCTGTTACGTTTAGATGCGTTATGCGTGCATCAAGACCGAGGCTTGAGACGTCCAGCGCTACTTCCCTGGAGTTTAAATCCTTGCTAAATTTAACGATTATTCCGCTAGAAAGCCCGGCGTATAGCTCGCCCGCATCAAAAGCAAGCGAGGTTATCTCGTCTGCGGTCAAGGTTGTTTGCGCGCTTGGTCGCAGATTTACCGCATCGATGATTTTTAGCTCGTTTGCCGCGTCGTATAGGGCTATTTTTCCGCCGTTAAGTTCGCTAAAGGCATAGCTTTTTACGTCGGCGCTAGGCTCGAAACCGTAGCTTACCGCGACTAAAAACAGTAGACAAAAAATGCTCGCTAGCGTGCGTGGGTTCAAATCGTTCCTTCTTTAAAATTTAATGAAACTATACAGCGGGCGAGCTTAAAAAAATATTGACTTAAATCAATTTACGTAATAATTTGATATATAAAAATGAATCTGCGTTATAACGTAACACGGGATTTTTAAAATCGCGAGCCGTTACTTCTCTAAATTTTCCAATATTTTTTTAATATTTTGCGGGGTTAAATTTGATATTTCGGTTACGAATTTACCGTTTTTGTCTAGTACGTAGAGCGAGGAGCTATGTGCGACGGAGTACTCCATAGCAGATTTTTCCAGTAGGACTTTTTGGTATTTTACACCGTAGTTTTTAGCGACCCCCGGTAGGTCGTTTACTACTATGCCGTATGAGTTCGGGTAAAAGTATTTTGCGTATTCATCCACGTTTTTTGGCTCGTCGCGCTCCGGATCGAGAGTGACAAAAATCACTACAATATCGTCTCTTTTAAGCTCGTTTAACACGCCGCTTAAGATACCTAAAGTCGCGGGGCAGACGTCCGGACACGAGGTGTAGCCAAAGTATATGATCTTATTTTTACCCTCAAAGCTCTTTAGACTCACCGCGCCGTTTGCGCCCTTGCCGGTAAAATCGTAATTTTTTAGACCCTCGGCAACGTTTGCGCTTTGACCGTTAGGGGCGTATTTGTTTGAATAAAATGCGAGATAGCCTGCGCCAAGAACCGTTAAAATCAGTATAAGTACAATAATAAGCTTTTTCATCATCCGCCCTTTTAAGTAAAATTTGCGTCTATTGATGCAAGTCGAAGTCTATATAAAGTCCACTTCTTTTGCCGTTTTCCAGCACCTCGAAACGGTACCTCATGATGTTTATCAGGCACGCGCTTAGCACGACATTTGATACGTAGGCGTTGTCGCGTTTTTCGATTTCAGCCTTGATTACGCCCATATCCATGTTTACGCCGTGGATCTCAAGGCTTGGGTTTTTAAACCCCTCTAGCCCCTCGATACGCACGATCGTGGGCTGCATCGTGTAAACTGGCTTTGGTGAGAGGCTAAAATTAACCGTCTTGCCGCGAAACTCTACGCCGCAGGAGTGCTCGGCGTTCATATCGCAAGGAAGCGGGGTTAAATTTACCCCCACGTCCTCTGCGCTCAAAAAGTCTTCTTGCGCTTGCGGTTTAAAAAACAGGTACGCCGAGGTCGCAAAAACCCCGACTAACGCAACCAAAACGATGAGAAATTTTTTCATTAATGCTTATGATGTCCGCCGTGATCGTGCGCGCCGTGATCGTGTCCGTGTTCGCCGTCTTTTTTAGCGACCGCTTTTGCGACGATGTCTTTTACTTCGAGTTTTTGTCCGTTGTCAAACTCTAGCGTAGCGTCTAGTTTGTCGCCCTCTTTGATCGGGGCTTTTACGTTCATCAGCATCACGTGCAGACCGCCCGGTTTTAAATTCGCCTCTCCCATCGCAGGCACTTCGATGTTTTCTATTTGCACCATTTTTTTCATGCCGTCTACGTCTTTATGCGTGTGTATCTCGCCCGTAGCGGCTGCGGGAGAGCTAGCGCCGATTAGTTTTACCGGTTTATCGGTGTTGTTTTTTACGTTAAAAAACAAGGCCGTATTTTTAGCGCCCGGAGGAGTGGCTTTAGCGTAGATATCTGAGATCTCGATATCTGCGGCGTTTGCAAAGCCCAAAGAGGCGACTACTAGAGATAAAGCTAAAAATTTGCTTTTCATTTTTGCATCCTTCTTAATTAGATTTTGATAGCGGATATTGTAACACAAAAACGAGCGTTTTTTTTAAAATTAAGAGAAAATGTAATATAATTGCGACCTTTATTACGAAATTACGCAACGTTAGGAAAATTTTGAAAAAACTACTCGGCTTACTTATTTTTTCTACTTTTTTTTCTCAAGTTTTAGCCGCCGAGGCCTTAGCGGGCTCAAATTTGACGGGTGCAAAATACTGGCTAAAAAAGCTAGACGCAGCCGACGTCAGATACGGCTACTACGAGGTTAAAACTAAAATCATCGTCGTAAATAAAGCGCAAAAAACCCTGCAAAGCTTCGAGTATGCAGGCGGCTCGCTGGAGGAAATTTTCTCGCAAAGTGTGATAACCGGTAAAAGCGGGGATAAATTTAAAGAAGGCGACCTAAAAACTCCGGTCGGTGTTTATGACGTCACGGATAAATTTACGCCGCCCGATCCGTTTTACGGGCCTCTTGCAATGTCGCTATCGTACCCGAACGCCCACGATAAAGCCGCTCAAAAAACGGGCGGAGGCATCTGGATACACGGTCTGCCGATGAAAGGCAAACGCGAGGACGAAATAAAAACGCGCGGCTGCGTGGCGTTTAACAACGACGCGCTGGTAAAATTCGGCAAACTGATCGGCAGCGATGGTGTCGTGATAATCAGCGAAAGCCAAAAGGTGGACGCTAGCAAAGACGACGTAGCGCGCGTCCTGGCGCATCTGCACGAGTGGCTGCAGGCGTGGCGAGATAACGAAACTAAAATTTACCTCGGCTTTTACGCGGACGAATTTGTAAAAATAGACGGCAAAAACGCGCTAACGAGAGCCAAATTTGCCGAAAATAAAAAGAGAATTTTCGCGCTAAACGAAAAAAAGAGCATAAAAGCTTCAAATTTTAGCGTGACGCCGTACCCGAACACTAAAGGGCAAAATCTTTTTAGGGTGGTTTTTGACGAGGATTACGCAGCGCCTAGCCACAAATTTAAGGGGCAAAAAGAGCTCTACGTGCGGCTAGATAAAGATAAATTTAAAATCTTAACGGAGAAGTAAATGCAAGAAAAAAAAGAAATAGTAAAAAATCAAATCGAGGAAATTTTAAAGGCTAGGGGCGAGTTTTTCGCCGAGCTAGACCGCCAAGTGCCAAAGGTTGCGGGCACGGACGTGTTTGACTTCGCAGCGGTTAAAGAGGCCGATCTAAAGGCGCTTTACGCTAAATTTTACTCTTACGATTATAGTATTAGGAAGCTACTTCCTAACGTTTACGAGGCGTTTGGCGTAAAATTCAATGTCTGAACTCGTTTTAAACAGATCTGCCTACATACATAATCTAACCAAAATTTGCGCCAAAGCCGGCGGCAAAGATCGCGTGATTTTGGTGCTAAAAGACAATGCCTACGGTCATGGAGCGGCGCTTGTGGGGCGTGAGGCGGCGAGCTACGGTATCAAATTTTGCGCGGTCAAAAACGAAGCCGAGGTGCGCGAGCTAGAGCCCTTTTTCGAGCATATTCTCATCCTTTCGCACATCCCGCACGGAGACGAGAGCGAGCGATTTATCTACGCGGTAAACGACATTTCGCTGATTTCTAAATTTAAAAAAGGCGCGCGCGTACATATCGCCGTCGATACGCTCATGCACCGAAACGGCGTGGCGATAAATGAGATGCGCGCGGCATGCGAGGCGGCTTTGGCACACGGACTGCAAATTTGCGGTGCATTTACACATTTTAGAAGCGCCGAGGAGCTTAGTAGCGATTATTTCGTACAGAGGCGAAATTTTGACGCGGTAAAAGCTACGGTGCGCGAAATTTGCGGCGGATCAAATTTGACCTTTCACTCGCACAACTCCGCTGCGACCGAGCGCTTTGGCGAGCTAGCGGACGAGTGCGTGCGCGTGGGTATCGCAGCCTACGGCTACGCGCAGTTTGACGATAGTTTGGAGCTAAAGCGCGTGGCGTCGCTCTGGGCGCATAAGGTTAGCGGCAGAGTGCTAAAAAAAGGACAATGCGCGGGCTACGGTGCTAAATTTTGCGCGAGCGAGGATATTAAAATCGCCGTTTACGACCTGGGCTACGGCGACGGGCTGCTGCGATACACGGGCGATGGCGAGCTAAAGACGGCGGGCGGACAGCGGTTGCTCGGCAAAATGTCGATGGATAGCTTTTGCTGCGAAGACGCGGGCGATAAAATTTGCGTATTTGACGACGCGCGCGTTTGGGCAGATTTTTTCGGCACGATTAGTTATGATGTTTTGACTAAGCTCTCGCCTAGCATCTCGAGGCGGTTTGAGTAAAACTTCTCGCAAGTCCGCTTGAGCGCGCAGAACTAGCGGCAAAAGCTAGCTTTCTAGATTTATGAGCTTAGTCTACTATCCTCAAAAGCGTAAATTTGCCGCCTGATTCAAATTTACGCCGAATTTTGTCTAATATCGCCTCGCGGTTTTGTAAATTTGAGACATCGTTTGGCAGTCAAAAATTTATCGCTTTTTTCTTGGGCGGATCGTGCTAATTTTGCCCAAGCGTCAGGTTTGCTAAATTTTGCTTACCGATTTATAGCCTGCCATATCAGCGGGCAAAGCATTTTATGTTTTAGGGCGCTACCGTATTTGCTTTTATGCCTCTACGCCGGCGTTTTTAAAATTTGGATTTGCGATAAAATCGGACGAGATTCTATGCGGCTAAATTTTCGCAGCGGCGTCAAATTTACGCTGGGTTGGCGCGAGCCGCATTTTGCAAAGACAGAAGCGGAGCATTTGGCTAATTATTTAAATTTACTTCAAAATATCCCGAAGTGCCGTTTTTAGATCGCTAAATTTAAAGCTAAATCCGCTCTCCATTAAGGCTTTGGGATAAACTTTCGCACCCTCAAGCAGTACACTTGACCCCTCACCAAACATCAAATTTAGCACAAATTTAGGCACTTTAAAAAACGTCGGTCGCCCCAAAACTTCGCCTAAAATTTGAGTAAATTCGCCGTTTGTGCTAGGTTGCGGCGAAACGAGATTAAAAACGCCGCTTTGACGGTTTTGCAAGGTAAATTTAAACGCATCTAGCAAATCAGCGATATGGATCCAGCAAAACGCCTGCTCGCCGCTACCGAGCTTTCCGCCAAGACCGAGCCTGAATGCCGGCAACATCTTAGCCAGCGCGCCGCCTCGCCCCAGCACCACACCTAGGCGAAATATCGCCGTTTGCGTTCGCGCTTTAGCGGCCTGGCTCTCCCACTCGCATGCCAGCTCGCCTAAAAATCCGCGGTCAAATTTAACCGAGCTCTCGTCGTGACCAAGCCCGTTTTCATATATCCCAACGGCTGAAGCGCTGATGAAAAAGGGCGGATTTTCTAGCTCGTTTATAGCGCAAACCAGCGTGCGCGTCGCCCCTATCCTGCTTGCGCGAAGCTGCTTTTTATAGGCCTCGCTCCACCTCGCGGCGATAGAAGCGCCTGCTAAATTTATAACCGCATCGCAGCCACCGATGAGATTTCTGAGCGCGTCTTTGTTGGCATAAGCGGCTCGCGGGATAGCTACTATCTCGTGTCCCTGGACTCTAAAAAAGCGGCAGAGTTCGCCGCCGATAAATCCGCTCGCGCCGTTTACGGCTATTTTCATATTTTGCCTTTGTTTTTATAATGTTTAAAACTTATCCGTGAGTCGTTTATAAATTTGCTAGCTTTGAGAGCAAATTTGCGTGGCACGGATAGGCAAATTTTACTTCATAAATTTAAATGCTTTGCTTGGCGGATAATTTTATTTACAAGTGATTGCAGTCTCTTATCTGCTCGTGCTTACTCTAAATTTACCGCTATGGCGTGAGTGTAAATGGCAGACTTGCTCAAAAATTTTTGGATTTATGATATTTGGCTTTTGTGCCTTGTAAGGCATTTTAAATTTATCAGCTAAAACGCCGTTTGTGAAATTTAGTAAGCAAATTTATGATATGAAGACAATAGGCAAAATATACGCGGTGTTTTGGCGATAAGAACGAAGGAAAAACGGTAAATTATTGCTTAAATTTAATAAAATCTCATCCTTTTAAAAATTTTAAATTTTCCATTAGTTATCATAGAATTAAGCCAAAATTTTAAAGAAAGAAAATAAAATATCAAACATTTTTTTAAAGGATTTTGATATGAAAAAGGTGTTTTTGGTGCTTTTGGCTTTTGTTTGTTTTGGATATGCTGAGGATAAAGCGCCTTTTAGTGTTGAAGTTGAGCAAATGATTCGTTATGGAGAATTCGCTAACACACGATATTTGCGGTTGTATGTTACGGCTTTGCAAGATGGAGTCAAGCTAAAAGACATTGTTGTAAATAGGGGAAATTGCGCGGATGGTAAGAGGGAAAATTTAAATATCGATATGAAATATGCCCAAGAATTTCAAATAGATATTTTTGGGTGTAGGAAAATTTTAGAAGTTGAGATAACGACAGAAAAGAATGGAGGCTGGACTTTTAGCTTTCAATAAGTTGCAATTTATGGCTTTATTTTAATAAAGTGCTAATTCTTAAAATTTAGCGTAGTTAAATTTGGCGTTAAATTTAACACCAAAAGCCAAGCCGTTTCGCTTAAATTTGACGGGCGAAGCAAGAGATTAAATTTGCCCGTCAAATTTACTTTCTAAAATACTCTTTCACGCCGTTTTCGCTATCTATCTGCGAGCGTAAATTTTCTAGCGCGGCGATGCGATCTTGGGTGCTTGGGTGCGTGCGAAATAGCGAACCCAGCGCGCTTTTTACGCCACTAAATGGATTAACGATAAACATATGCGCGCTTTGTTCGTCGGCGTTTGCCATCACGCGTCCGCGCGCGTAGTCCTCGAGCTTTCGCAGCGCGCCTGCTAGGTGCTGGGGCTTGCCAGTTATCATCGCTGCGCCCCTGTCGGCCTCAAACTCCCGCGCCCGAGAGATCGCCATGCGTATGATGGTGGCTGCTAGCGGCATGATGACGGCTAGAGCGATTAGCATCAAGGGATTTTGCTTGCCTTGACGGTTTGCCGCACCAAACTGCGCGAAATTTGCCAGTATCGCGATCGCGCCGGCAAAAACCGCCGCGATAGAGCCCGTCAGGATGTCGTAGTGGCGCACGTGGCTTAGCTCGTGAGCTAGCACGCCCTCGATCTCGTCTTTGTTTAGTATATTTAGCAGGCCCTCGGTCACGGCTACCGCGGCGTGGCTAGGGTTGCGACCTGTGGCGAATGCGTTTGGTACGGCTTCTGGGATGATGTAGATCTTTGGCATCAGCAAATTTGCCTTCGCGCAAAGCTCGCGTACGATCTGATAAAGTCCCGTCGCGTGCGCCTCGTCCACGGGTACGGCTCGGTAGTGCTTGAGCACGAGCGTGTCCGAGAAAAAATACGAAAAGAAGTTCATCCCAAGCGCAACTAAAAATGCGACCATCATACCGCTAGTGCCGCCTATCGCGCCGCCCACGGCTACGAAAAGTAACATCAGCACCGTCATCAAAAGTGCGGTTTTAAAAAGTTCCATTTGTTTCCTTTGCTCGTAAAATTTTACAAAAATATCTCGCCGCCCTCTTTTATCTTTTTGATAAAGGCGAAAATATCTCGCTCCGCTAGGCACATCGGAGCCGAGCCTAGCGCGCCTAGATCGTTAAAATAAATAGCGTCATCCGAGTTTAATTTTATAAAAAATCCAAGGTCGCCGTCTTGACCTATCATATAAAAATTTGGCTCGTAAAGCGCTACTTCGTAGGTTTCGTTTCGCTCAGCTAGAGCCGCGCGCCCGTATAGATAAGCGTCCGCTCCCGCCTCGTTAAAAACGTCTATACACTCTTCGCCCTCGATATTTTCTAAAAATTTTAGATATAACGGCGGAAATTTTATCATCTTTTATCCTTGCCTATTACGGCGTTTTTAAAAATCGCGGCGTCCGCGCCTGTTTTAGCCAGCTCGGCCAGCTCGCCCTCGCCGCTAACGATCACGCAAATTTGAGCGTCAAACAGATAATTCTGCGCCAGCTTTGCCGCTTTGCCGGCAAGCTCGCACGGCACGACGATAAATTTCGCTCCGGCCGCGTTTGCGACGATGATTTCGTCTAAGTTTTCCGTCTCGACGCAAAACTGGGCGCCGAGCTCCTGCGCGCGCTTTATCGCGACTGCGTCAAATTTAAATAAATTTTGCTTGCCCGCTTCGATCTGCTGGGCATTTTCGCGCCAAAACAGCGGCTCGTACGGCACTAGCTCGTGGCCGATTAGTTTCATTTTTTATCCTTTATGCCCTTTATTTTTCGCATTGCGTGCAGTCTTGGCAGATATATCCGCCGCCGCTGATTACGGCGTTTTTGGCTTCTATAAAGGTGCCGCACTTTTTACATTCGACGAAATTTTCGGCCTCTTTGTCCTCTTTTTTTGCGCCGCCTTTTACGCCTCTTTTTACGCGGGTTTTAAAAAATATCATATAAATCGCGATTAAAACCGCTAAAAAAGCCAAAATTTTAAATAACATCCCCACCCTTTATAAGTACGAAATTTCGGTTTCCGCGCCCGTAAATTTGAGCTTTGAGCCCGTCTAGCTCGCTTTGCACGCTGCTTCCTTTGTAAAGTAAAATTTGAGTTTGCGCGTCAAAAAAACCGTCGCAAATCCCAAGCAAATCTTTTGTTTTCATTAGCGCGCGGCTCGTGATTAGCTGCGCCGCAAAGGGCTCGCCATCCTCGATCTTGCAAGATTTTACGCGGACGTTTGCTAAATTTAGCTCGGCCTTGACGTAGCTTAGAAACGCCGATTTTTTCGGACTAGGCTCAAAGAGATGCCACTCGCACTCCCTTAAAATCATGGCAAGAAATATCGCCGGAAAGCCCGCTCCGCTGCCGACGTCAATCGCCGTTTTAGCGCCCCAAATTTGCGGGAAAATTTCAAGCGGAGCTATGCTATCTGTTATCTGCTCGTTTAAATTTTTATAGTTGGTGAGGCTGTGCACGCGGTTAAATTTGGCCAAAATCTCGCTAAATTTCGCCGTTTGCGCGTCAAAGTCTCGCGGCAGGTCAATTTTCATCTAGCATATGCCCCATCTGCTCTTTTTTCACGCGCAGGTAGTTTTCGTTAAATTTGTTCGCGTGTATGACGATCGGCACGCGAGAGACGATCTGCACGCATTTTAGCCCCGACAGTTTTTTCGGGTTATTGGTTAGCAAATTTATCTTTTCGATGCCGAAGTGTTTTAAGATAAAATCCACGATCTCATACGTGCGCTCGTCGGCCTTAAAGCCTAGCTGGTGATTTGCCTCGATGGTGTCAAGGCCCTCATCTTGCAGGTGATAGGCGTTTACTTTGTTTAGCAGGCCGATATTTCGCCCCTCTTGGCGTAGATAGATCACCATACCGCCGTGCTCTTCGATGTATTTTAGGCTGGCTTCCAGCTGGTCGCGGCAGTCGCACTTTAGGCTGCCGATCGCATCGCCCGTTAGGCACTCGGAGTGGATGCGGACGTTTACGACTTCGCCGAAAGGTTTTTTATATATCGCCAAATGTTCTTTCTCGCCCTCCTTAAATGCCTTTATCTCGAATATCCCGAAA
>CAUPYN010000020.1:0-16494 GCA_963515575.1 uncultured Campylobacter sp. | reverse complement strand
GTTAAAAAAAATAAAAAAATGGGACCAGCAGGCCGACGAAGCATACCTAAAAACCTACGGGCAAAACTCCGCCCTAAAAGAAAAAAATAAGGTCTGGGAATGCGTCATAAATTTAAGAGAAAATCACACGCTTAAAGATGTTAAAAAATTAACGAAAAAACTCGAAAAAATCACGGGCTACCGCGCCGCGCAGGTAGCTATCCACAAAGACGAGGGGCACTACGAAGAGGGCACGGGGGATTTTATCCAAAACGTGCACGCGCACGTGATTTTTTATGCGCGCGACACGGAAACGGGGCTTAGCCTTTCCGCCGAAAATTACCGACGTAAAGACTTAATGAGGATTATGCAGGACACAGTCGCCTCCGAGCTCGGTATGGAACGCGGCCAAAGTGCCGAAATTACGGGCGCGAAGCATATGAGCCCCCGAGCTTTCAAGGCGCAAAAGCGTCAAGAGGCCGCGATAGCCCAAAATAATAAAGAGTGGGAAGCCAAAATGGCCGAGAAGCAGGCCGAATGGGAGCAAAAAAAGGCCGAGTGGGAAGCAAAACAAGCCGAACGCGAGGCGCGGCAGGCCGAGTGGGAGCGAAAACTCCCTGAATATATGGCGCGAAAAGAACAATATTCGCGATTTGTTTGTGATAAAATTGATTGGGAGGCCGCAAAAACGGGAAAAAAGTTAGCCTACGAGATGGAAATGCTAGGCTTAAATTTCGCAGGCGTGAGCAATCCAAACGGAAATATCTTGCTCGAAGCCCAAAAAGACGCGATTAGGAACGTGTTTAAAATGCTGGGTGTTACCGCGCAGCTAGCGGTTTTTTTGCTCAACAAAACACTCCAGAACGACGAAAAAATAAAATCTGACGCGAAAATTTTTAATGTCGAATCAACCTTGCTTAGAGCCGTCGATTACGTGGCAAACTCTGACCCCGCGAACGCCGAGGAGCTGAAAAAGAGAATAAAACGAACGCTAATGACTATCCCCGCAGACAAGCAAGAGGAGCTTTTTGCCTACGCGCTCGAAAACGCCCCAACGCCCGAGCTAAAAAACGACATTAAGGCGCTCATTGAGGGGCGATTTAGCGATATAGCCAAATCGGAAGCCGCCCAAAAACGCGTAGAAAACCGCGACTTACGTCAAGCACTGCGCGAATACGCGGAAGAAGCTCGCAAAATCAAAGAGGAGCTAAAGGCGCTGGACGAGGAAAACCGCATACTCGTAGCCGCGGAGCGCGCTATCCTCAAAGAAAAAGGCGCAGGGCGTGCCGAGTATGCCGAGCAGGAAGCAGATAACAAAGCCCGCCTAGAGGAGCTAAAAACGCTTAGACAGCAGGTCAAAGACCTAAATAACGACATATTAAACGCCAAAAAACAATCCGAGCTAGACAAAGAAAAAATAGCCGAGCAAGCCGCGCAAATCAAAGAGCTAAACGAAAAAATCGAGGAGTTGACGGACAAAAACGTCAAAAAGCAAAAAGAGCTAGAGGCCGAGAAAGAGGAAGCTGAGAAAGACAAAATCAAGCTAAAAGACAAAATCGAAGAGCTAGAAGCGGAAAAAATAATCCCACAAGATATATTCGACGAAATAAACAGAGTCCAATACGGAATCGAACCCGAGCCCGAGCCGATAAAAAAGGCCGATGACAATCTAAATATTTTTGGCTACGCGAGGCCGCAAGTCGAGCCCCGCCGCCGCCTAGACGACTACCAGCGAAAAATCGAGCCTGACCGCCCGAGATACGAGCCCGAGCCTATCCGCGAGCCCGAGAAAATCGAGCAGCGCGAAGGGCCGAAAGATGAATGGCGAGAAATCGAGGAAGCAATGAAGAAATGGCAAAAAGAAGATAGCGAAAGCGAAAAAAGCCTAATGGGGCACGGATTGAGGCTTAGAATAGACGAATACGAAAAAAACGGCGGTAAAATGAGCGAAGAGAGACGGGAAATAATGCGGAGGTATAGGGTTTTTCTCACGTATGACCCGCTCGAAGCAGAGAGAGAGGCGCAAAAGCGCGCCGAAACCCTACGAAAAATGGACGCCCTTAACCGCGAACGCGAGGAGCGCAAAAGCCAGCAAGCCGAAATCGAAACGTCGCAAAAGTTTGAGGACGTGAAGAAAAACGTCCGCACGGAAGCCGACGCGAGGCAGCACAATATAAAGAAAAAACGAAAAGACGAGCTGGAAATGGGAATGAGTTAGCCACTACATCGGCGGCAAAAAACGGAGCGGGGGCGCATCGCGAGCCCCACGCGCTTGACATTTGGGGAGGCAAAAAGTAGGCTATGTGCGTTGCGTGTAAAAATAGGCGCGGAGCGAAAAGGGCGACTCGCTCTTGGCGTGCGACTCCGCGTTCATAATCCCCTACGCCTTTAAAACCAAACATTCATTTTTACCCCCAAAATATATGTTTTTTTCATACAAAACCTACCGCGCACGACGTTTTTTAGGCACTTTCAAAGCATTTTTGCCGTTTTCTAAATATAAGCATATTACTTTTTAAAAGCTACTTGACAAAACCAAAAAAACGAGCTATCATTCACCACAAGCAGGGTTCGCAAACTGAAAATTAAGAAATTTTTTTAAGTTTAGAAAACTTAAAAACAGCCGCTACAAGACTATCCGATTAACTTTATGTTAATCTTTCTTTACGCTATTTCTTAAGTTTCGACCCGATTTCTTTAATTTAGAGTTCTTAGCTTAAACGTTTTTGGGTGCTAATTTTTAAAATACCCAAATCCGATTAAAACGCCGAAAATATGGGCTAAAAATGACTAATGCAGTGCACGCAGGTCGCACCATCATACTTATTAACCTCAACAAAAATCCCCAAAATAGCCAAATGTATCAAACCCACCGACAGGAAAACTATCAAAAAATCGCCAACTAACTGACCAAATTTACTGACTAACCAAATTTTAGTCAGTACCTGTAAGTACAATCCAAAAGTCGCCTTCTAAAATATTATTATAATTATTTAATATACTTGGCTGATTGTCAATTACGTCCGATTTTTGGGCCTCATTAAAAACCATAAACCGTAATTTAGCCATAATTTTGGACTTTGCTTAGTAATAAGCTTCAATAGTTAAGCTTTATTCGGAGTCGAATTTAGTATATTTCCTCTTGGATTACGATATTATAACCCTATTTCAAGCTAAATTTAGATTTTGGAGCTAAATTAAGTCATAAATTTAGCTCCAATCTTTTGCTTTACATAAATACCGGTATCGTGGTGTTTTGTAAGAAATATTTGGTCGTACCGCCCAAGAAAATCTCCCTAAAACCGTTTTCTGCATATCTAGCCGCTACGATTAGGTCGAAATTTCCATCCGTCGCGGCTTTTAAAAGCGGTTCGCCCGGGACTGAAAAAGTTCCTACGACCTCAAAATCCGCATTTATGCCGTGCAGCACGAAGTATTCATCCAGCCTCTTTAAGCTAGCCTCGCTTTGATCGCCCAAATTTGCCTTTGAAGTAATGCATTTTACGCGCTTAGCCTCTTTTAAAAGCGGTAGCGAGCTGGTAATGGCGCGCGAGCTCTCAGGCGTACCGGTCCAGCTTACCAGGATATTTTCCGCGCTAAATTTAGTAAGTTTTCTAGGAATCGCGATAACGTTTTTACCGCTTTTTAGCACCGCCGCTTCAAACGTACCCGTTATCTTACCGTCAAGCGGTACGGCTGCTACGACCATATCGCAAAATTTAGACTCTTGCTCGACGATTAGGCTTCTTTTGCCGCTTTTGGTTATAAATTTCGCGCTCGCCTCGCCTTTTAACGGAGTATCGCTGACGCGTACGCCAAGCTCGGCGCAAAGCTTATTAAAAATAGCCTCGTTTTGCTCGTGTTCAAGCCCCAAATCAGCCTTAGCAGCCTTTAAAAACTCCTGTTAAAGCCCGCCGCCTCTACGCGTAATTTTAATTTTATAAACGACGCTAGGATCGAGCTGGCAAGCCAAAATCTCGATGTGGCTATTAAAATGCCTAGCGACCAGCAAAGCCCCTTTTATACGCTCTTTGACGTCGTCGCCGGCACCTATGGGGAAGAATATTTTTTTATACTGCATCGGTTCTCCTTTAAATTTATTGCGCTAGAGAAAGGGAAATTTTGTGCCCTTTTTGCTCGCTGATTTTTACTTTGACCTTATCGCCGGCTTTTATAGGCGTTTTGATCTTTGAGATATGCAAAAGTCCGTCCACGCCGCCGGGAAGCCCGATAAAGGCGCCAAATTCTACCACGCTTTTTACCTCGCCCTCAAATTCGTCTCCAATATTAAATTCAGGCGTCTTATGTGGCTTGCCGTCTCTGCCGCCTCTTTTACCGCCAAAACCCTTGCCGCCGTCTTTTGAAACGATTTGTATGATGTAGTCTTTGGCCGCATCTACGCTTGATTTTTGCGCGCCGGCGATCTTTACCTCGCCTTTTTCGCGGTCAAGGTCGATGGCGACGTCAAATTTTTCTATGATCTCTTTTATCGTTTTGCCAGCTTGCCCGATGATATCGACGATTTTGCCCGGATCAACGCTAAAAAGCTCTAGTTTAGGCAGTATGTCTTCGTTTACGGAGATATTTTCGTTTGCTTTTTCCATCAAATTTAATATATGCAGCCTGCCCTCGCGCGCCTGCAAAAGCGCCTCTTTTAACACGTCAAGGCTGATACCGCCCAGTTTTATATCCATCTGAAGCGCAGTTATGCCGTCTTTGCTGCCCGCAACCTTAAAGTCCATATCGCCGTCGTGGTCCTCTAGTCCCATGATGTCGGTTAGCACGGCGTGTTTTTCGCCCTCGAAAATTAGTCCCATCGCAACGCCCGCGACTAGTTTTGGCGTATCGACGCCAGCAGCCCTTAGCGCTAAAGAGCCGCCGCAAACGCTGGCCATCGAGCTTGAGCCGTTACTTTCTAAAATTTCGGACACGAGTCTGATTGTATAAGGCGAATTTACGTCGATGCTAGGCGCAAGCGCGCGTTTAGCGAGGTTGCCGTGTCCTAGCTCGCGTCTGCCCGGAGCCTTTAGCGGGCTAGCTTCGCCGACGCTAAAGCCGGGGAAGTTGTAGTTAAACATAAATTTATCCGTCACGGCGCCTTTTTCCGTTAGCATATCGTACATCTGCGCGTCGCCGTCGGTACCTAGAGTCGCCACCACGAGAGCTTGCGTCTGACCGCGAGTAAAGAGGCAGCTACCGTGAGCGTTTGGCAGAATATTTGTCTCGATGCTGATCGGGCGAACCTCTTTAAGCCCTCTGCCGTCGGCACGCACACCCTCGTTTATGATCTGCTCGCGGACGATTTTTTTCTTAAATTTAGCCAGGACGTTAGAGACGACCTCCTCCTCCCAGCCCTCTTTTTGAGCTACTTCGTCGGTCAAAATTTGCTTAGCGATCTTGGTTAGTTCGCTAGCGCGCTCGCTTTTAGCCATCTGATTTATCGCAGCTTTTACGTCGTTTTTGTAAAATTCGTTTAGATAAACCGCAACGCTCTCGTTTTCAATCTCCGGTTTTAGCTCGAGTTGTGCGTCTTCTTTTTTATGCTGACTAAATGCCTCTTCATAAGCGTTTGAGGCGCGAAGTATGGCTTTACCGGCTTCTGCGATCGCCTCCACGATGAGATCCTCGCTAAATTCGTTCATATCCTGCATCGCTATAGCGCCGCTTAAATTCGGATCCATCATAGGATCAAGTGCGATAGGCACTATCTCATTTTTTTCGGTCGGGATACTTCTCATCTCGATCATCAAAAGCTCGTCTTTAACGCCCGCCACGTAAAGATCGAGTGCCGAAGTTTTTAGCTCGGAGTTGCCAGGATTTATCACGAATTTATTGTCTATATATCCCACGCGCACGCCGCAAACAGGCGCATTTACGGGGATGTCGCTAAGATAAAGCGCGACTGAAGCCGCATTTAGAGCGACAACTTGCAGATCGACTTCGGGATCGCAAGATAACACCATCACGACTATTTGCGTCGGATATGCGTAGCCCTTTGGAAAAAGTGGACGCAGCGAACGGTCGATGATACGCGAAGTTAGTGTCTCAAAATCCCCCGGCTTTGTTTCTCTTTTTACGTAGCCGCCCGGGATCTTGCCCGCAGCGTAACTTTTTTCGATGTATTGCACCGTTAGCGGTAAAAAATCCTCGCTAACTTGCGTGTCCTCGCGAGCGACGGTGGCTAAAACGACGGTATTTTTTACGCGCAAAAGCGCCGCGCCGCTAGCTTGTTTGGCGACCTTGTTTATATCATAAATTTCAACTTGATTATTGACTTCTATTGAATACTGCATGCCTTGACGTCTCCTTGTTTTTGTAATGGTATATAAAACGGACTCTCCTCTAGGATGGAAAGCACGGTTTCGGGTTTTGGTTCGATTTTGTTTTTGTAGTAAAAATCCACTTCGATAAAATTCGCGATCTTGTGCACGGCGTAAATTTCATCCACTAGCGGTGCGATAGCCGCGGCTACGTCGGTAGCGATGAGCGGCGTAGCGTAGGTGACTGATTTTACCCGCTCGCGCATTAGCGTTTTTAGGCAGGTTAGCGCCGTGAGTCCCGTCTCGCAGCCCTCGTCGATGAGTAGGATGTTCCTATCTTTTAGATCGCCGATGAGATTGCCTTTTCTAAATTTATAGACGTTTTTTAGGATTTTTTCGTCGTACTTACGATCAGCCTCGCCGTAGACGAAGTCGTAGCTAATGCCAAAGCTCTTAATCAGCTCGTCGTTTAGCACGACGTCGTCTTTTTCGCTAACCATAGCGATCTCACACTCGGGATTGTTTGGCGCAAAAATACGCTCGCAAAATAAAATCTCGTAGCTCAAATTTAGCCCGCGAGCTACGCTATCGACCATGATAACCGAGTCTATAGAGCCGCATATCATTAGGTATTCGCCCGCGGTTAGCTCTTTTTTGGGCAAAATTTCAAGCAGTTTTTCGGCTGCCTCGAGCTGGTTTTCAAAGACCAAATCCTCGTAGCCGCTCATCAGCTACCTTGCGTCTGACCTACCGAAAAGTCGTAATGCACGCCGCCCATCGGATAGAAATTTATAAAGAAATAAACGCCTCTTGATTTCTTTGCAGCCGTTCCGCTCGTGGTCGTCGTAGGCTCAAGCTCCTCTTCATAGACGAATGTATAATTCCAACACTTTCTGCGGTGAGAGACGCCTAGTTGCCACTGCTTATTATAGTCTCGCTCGAGGTCGTACTGCGAACCGCCAAAAAGCCTATAGTTATGCGGAAGCTCGACGTAACCGTTTAGGTGTAGATAGTTTTGCTTTTCCTGCGCATTTTTCCTTTGCATGGTGTGCCAGAGGCTGGCGCCAAATTTATCGTGCGTATAGCTAGCTCCGCTTTGAATTTTTTCAAAGTATTTATTGTCGTAAGAGTACTCGAGTCTGTTGTAAAAAGATAAATTTACTAGCGGATACCAGCCGATTATATTTTTCAAATTCGAGCGCTTGTTCTCTTTGGTATAATAACCCTGCGAAATCGTGTGGCGTAAAAATTTTCTTCCATTTTCGTTAAAGAAATACTGCGTCGCTCTGGCCGAAACCTCGTCTCTAGTATGCTGAGGATTTATAAAGCTTTGGTATTTTCGTCCAAGCGTATCGTAGACATATACGTTGCCATCATCCTCGGCAGTTTCGTATTTATCGGGCAGGTCGCCTTCGTTGTAGGCTTTTACGACGTAGTCAACGCCTAAATTTACGCTATGATAAAAGCTCTCGTAAGCTCTAGCCAGATCCGTATAAAGCGAGAATTTGTGATAGTTTTCTATATAGTTTGCGCTCTTGTCCTCATCCCCTGTCGGGCGATACATTTTTTTTCCGTAATCCACGTGAGTGGCATATAAATAATGGTAGTAAGAAAATTTAAGATAATCGTCCGCCAAAGGTAGGTGAAAGGAAACCGGTAGATTAAACTCATACTGCGTCGCTTTTACGCCGATTCTTCTCGTGTAGTTATGCGAGCTTAAATCAACGGAATAAAGCACGTTAGGCAAGATAAAGCTGTCGGTAAATTTATGATATTGGAAGCTTGGATACTCTTGGAGCGTATCTTTGTTTTCATTCGGGCTACCGATTTTTGAGGTATTGACATAATATCTCGCATATGCGCCGAAATAGTGCTTGTCGCTACTTAGAAAATAGTTTAGCTTTGATGTCACGAGAGGATTGTCGTCGCTACCCGCGCCGCGCTTTTTCAAATTTATATAGTCGATATCGTTTAGCGCCGTAGCATCAAGCCACAAGCCCTCCTGCAAATCCTCGCTTATGAGGTGCTTAACGAGCCTATCGCGCTCGTATTTAACCTCAGCGCCTTTATGCGTTTTATTTTTTAGAGGAAGCCTTAGCGAGTTTTTCTCGATCTGTCTTTGGCGGTAGCCCTCGGTATCTCTAAACGCGCCTAGCGTGACCGAGCCTCTAGAATAAGGCGAATCGGCAAATCTAAACGTACCGTAGATACCCGTGCCGCGTCTAGTGCGAATTTGCGGATCAAACTGCAAGTCCCAGCTGTCGTATTCGGCGATATAGATCGGCTGTTTGTAGTAAAATCCATCGTTTTTACCGTAACCAAGCTCCGGCGGCAAAAGTCCGGTACGTCTGCGCGTATCGGTGGAAAAGCCAAAATACGGCAAATAAAACACCGGGACGTTTCCGACGTAAAATACGGGATTATAAAGGTGTAAAAATTTACTCTCGCGGTTTAACTTGCCGCTGCTAAATTTGATCTTCCAATCAGGGTCTTGGACGTTACAGCTCGATACGACCGCACCGTTTACCTCGTAAAATTTAGAAGTACTATTGCTCTCGTCGCTTTGCATCCACACTTCCATGTCGCGGTTCATCATAAATAGCGTCTCGTAGTTGCTATCTTTGCTATTTAGGTCGATCTTTGCATACGAGCAGCGCGAGATTTCGTCTTTATTTCTTATCAAATTTACATTACCGAAAAGCTCCAAAATTTCTTTTTGCTGATCGTAAACGGCCCTATCCGCGCTCATCAAATAATCTTGCGAATAAACAAGCACGTTTTTATCCGCCGTAACAACACCGTTGTCGCGTTTTACGTCATCGGCCAGAAGCTCAAAATTTTGAGCCGCAAAGCAACTAAAAGCCCCAAACATTAGTAACGAAAAAATTCTAGTAAACATCTATAACTACCGTTTTCGCGGCCTTATCTTGCCACGTTTGAAATAATGGATTTGAAAACGCCCATGCAAAACCAAGAAAGCACAAGTTTTCGCTAACGATACGCATAAAGGCGCGGACTAAGGAGTTTAAAAAGCTCGGTTTATCGAGCAAATTTACGTCTACGCAGACGATTTTCATAGCTATTTTGCCCATCGTCGCGCCGCAGTACCACGTAAAAAAAGTCTGATAAATCACGTCTAGCAAAACGATTTGAAGGGTTAAATTCGCAAGCAAAACGACGGTTTGCTCAAAGTCTATCCCGTCAAATTTATCGTAATAAATCACAAAAAATAATGCCGAAAGCAAAAATTTATCTATCCCCCACGCGACGGCTCTTTTGCCGACGCTAGCGAGCGTGATATTTTCGTTTTCGAGCCTATCGATGATGCTTCTGCTCATTCGCGCCCTTTTAGCATTTGCCAGGCGATATCTTTTCTGTACTGCGCGCCGTCAAATTCTACGTTTTCGCAAAGCTCATAGGCCTTTTGCTGCGCTTGCTTTATGCTTTTACCAAGCCCCACGCACACTAGCACTCGTCCGCCGTCGGCATATATCTCGCCGCTCTGCTCGCTTACGCCCGCGTATGCTATATGTGAGTTTTCAGGCACGTTTTTTACGCTGATTTTGGCCCTAGGCGAACCTGAAAAAGGATAATTTTTACTAGCCATCACGACCCCGACGGCAAATTCGTCTTTTAGCTTAACGGGCTTTAGATCGCCTTTTGCCGCGTTTAGTAAAATTTCGCCCAGGTCGCCGTCGATCAGCGGCATTAGCACTTCGCACTCCGGATCGCCGAAACGCACATTAAACTCGAGCACGTACGGCACGCCATTAACCACCATAAGCCCCACGAAAAGAACGCCGCAGAAAGGATTTCCCTCGGCTTTCATGCCTTTTAGAGTCGGCTTTACGACCTCTTCTTCGACCTGTTTTATTAGCTCGGGGCTTGCTAGCGGACTAGGAGCGTAGGCACCCATACCGCCGGTATTTGGCCCCTCGTCGTTATCTTTTAGGCGTTTGTGATCCTGTGCTACCGGCAGGCTAACGAAATTTTCGCCGTCGCAAATCGCAAAAAAGCTAAGCTCAAATCCGTCTAAAAACTCCTCCACGACCACGCGCTTGCCCGCCTCGCCGAAGCTCTCGCCGCTTAGCATATCACGAGCAGCAGCCTTTGCTTCATCGCTGCTTTGCGCGATTATCACCCCTTTGCCCGCGCACAGCCCGTCGGCCTTTACAACAACGGGGGCAGTAAGAGAGTCGATAAATTTAGCCGCAGCATCGTAATCGTCGGTATTTAGATAAGCAGCGGTTCGGATAGCGTTTCTAGCCAAAAAGTCCTTCATAAACGCCTTGCTGCCCTCAAGCCTAGCCGCAGCCTTGCTCGGTCCGAAAATATTTAAATTTCGCGCCTTAAAGATATCCACGACGCCGTCGCTTAACGGCGCTTCAGGTCCGACGATCGTTAGTTCTATCTGCTCTGTCTTAGCAAATTCTGCAAGCTGATTATAGTCTTTGACGTTTAGATTCGTGCCGAGCTTTGAGGTGGCTCCGTTGTCCGGAGCAAAGAAAAGCTCGTGTTTGCGGGATTCTTGAAGTTTTAGAGCTATTGAGTACTCGCGCCCGCCGCTTCCGATTATCAAAATTTTCATAATTTCTCCAAAAATAAAAACCCAAGTGAGCGGTGCGCATATAAGTGGCCCGAAAATTCAAAGCCAACCTTGCAAATAGGCGGTTCCTTTAGGTCGCAACTTCTCGCGCTCGCACGCTCAAACGAAGCCGCGTCGCACGGTCGCCGCACATCTTCGCCGAAACTAATGTGTTGGACCCTATAAAAATACGCTGCCAAATCACTCAGGCAAGATTATTATATAAAATTTTAGCTTAAAGTAGCGTTTTTGCGAGGCTTACGCAGGAATTTATATTTTGCTGAGCGCTCACTGCGGGCGAGGTAAAAATTTCTAGCTCTTTTGCCGTCGTAAGTCCGATAGCGACGGCTTTATAGCTCTCATCCCAGCCGAAATTTCGCATGAAATTTCGCACCGCTGAGGGAGCCGTAAAAATGATCGCCGAGTTTTTGGGCGGTTTTTGCTCCTCGTTAAGCGGTTTAAAAACATTTTCGTAAGCGATTATTTGCGTCAAATTTATGCCGTTCTCTCGCAAAATTTCGCCCACGCTCGAAGCCGTCTCGCGCGCTCTTAAAAATAGCGTTTTTTTGCCCTTTAAAAACGGTGCGATCTCGGCGGCAAAGTCGTTTCCGTGAGCGTTTTTTGCAGTGTAAATTTGAGTAAAGCCAAACTCGCTAGCCGCGCGGCTAGTGCCGTCGCCGATGGAGTAAATTTGCAAACTAGCGGGCGAAATTTGATTAAATTTTAGCGCGTTTACGGAGTTTTTAGAGGTTAGAACCAGTGCGTCAAATTCAGCTAAATTTACGCTAAATTTATTAAATTTGATCTCGTTTAAAACCAGCGTCTTTACGCCTTCAAATTCTAAATTTGCCCCGACCAGATAGATCATTTTCGCCCTTAAATTTATGATTTTACGACCAAATTTTACCGCAAATTCTCAAATTTTAAAAGCCGCAGCCAAAACGCAAACTCTATTTCGCCGCGTCACGCCTACTTAGATACTCTTTTGCCTTTTGTTTTAGCGCTTTATACAGCTTGCCGGCGTCCTCTGCGCCGTATTTTTTTACTAGTCCGTTGTGAAAATCGCCCAAATTTTTACTCTCGAACGCGATTTTTCTAATCTCTTGCTTTTTAACCTCGTCTATCTTGATCGAGAGCTGCGGTTTTGCCGAATTTTCAGCTTTATTTTTTGCTTCGTTTTGCGGCGCGGGAGCTTGCTTTGATTTTTGCGGCGGACGCCTGTTTGATAAATTTTGCCCTTTTTCCTCCGCTTTAAGATCCTCGCTAGAAGCTTTGACGCTCAAATTTTGCTCCGCGTCTTTCGGATGCTCGGTAGGACCCGGGTCATCGCTTAAATTTGGCTCTACGGCTTTGGTTTCTTGTAAATTTTCATTATTTGTCGCCGCGCCGTTTTCGCTCTCTAAGGGTTGCGATTTTTCGGACTCCGAACTTTGCACTATTTGCGAGCGATTTTCTAAATTTTGCTCTTTTGCCTGGGCGATTTGAGCGTGTAAAGCCTCGCCGCTTAAATTTGACTCCGTTTGCGTTTTTTCTCGCTCGTCAAGTTTTTGCTCATCGACTTGCGTCGCCGGCCCAGATTTTGCGGAATTTGGCGCTGCGATACGCTTTACTTCGCCTTTTTGAGCGTTTTCTATTTGAGGTTTTTTGTAAATTTTCCTCGCGTCCTCTTTTAGCGCGTTATACACGCCGGCGCCGTTTTTGCTGCCGAATTTTGAGATAAATTTCATATGAAGCTCGCTGAGGCTGCCCGAGTTTCGTATCAAGATCGCGATTTCGTCTTGATTTTCTTCGATGAGCTGCGCCGTATGCGAGCGACTAAAGTCAAATTTGAGTTTATGAAATTTGCCGCCGTTTTTATCTTGTTTATTAAAAAACTCTATCACGTCGTCGTAAAATTTATCGTTGCTGACGATATAGATTTTGCCTTTTTTGCGCGAGAGTTTGCCCATTAAAAACGTAATTATTTTATCGGCATAATCTTTGTGAGCGCTTTGTAAAAGTATGATTTTTATTTTGATTTTTCGCGCCAAAAACCACGCCAAAACGGAGATGCTTAGCTTTTGTCTATTGTTGGTTACGATATAAATTTTATCTTTTCGTCCTAGCTTTTTTACCGTTGCTAGATTATCTACGCTTATGTTTTCGTCGTCTATTATAAATCTTGCCATATATTTCCTAAACGAGTCGGGGCAAGCGCCCCGAAACTCTACATCTTATCTTTTGTCACGATAAGCAGCATTTTAAATTTTTCCGGAATCTTTAGCCCGTGCGGGATTTTACCCGGAAGCACTATGGTATCGCCTTTTTTGATATCAAAATGCTCGTCGCCTATAGTTAGCTTCATTTCGCCGTCAAGCGCAATCAAAAGCGCATCGCCCGGAGCCGCGTGAGTGGAGAGCTGTTGGTCCTTTGAAAACGACAGTAGCGACATCGAGCCGTTTTCGTTTTTGACGAGCGTTTTGCTCACGATTTTGCCTTCTTCGTATTCGACTGCGTCCACTAGGCTAAAAATAGCCGCCTTAGGTAAATGATCTATCATTAAGTCCTCCTTAAAATCGATTGAGACGTATTTCGTCGGTTCGCTAAAAATTAATTTTCGCCACACTTTTTTCTCTATGAGGCAGGCCTGCTCGCTACCTAGATGCATTTGCCTTTCGCCGTAGTGCAGGCTCGCGCCGCCCTCTACGACCCATGCAAGGCTGTCGCAAAATAGCATCTCGTGATCTAGCTCCTCGCCCGCGTCAAAGGCAAACACGTCGACGTGAGCGTTCTCGCAATCAAAAATTCTCTTGCTAACGACGCTTTTTGCGACGACTTTCGTATCGGCGTTTAGATTATAAATTTTACTCATTTTTCTTCCTTTCGTAAATTTACGCGTCATTGTAGCGAAAATTTTTAAGCAATTTGTTGATAAGGGTTATCTCTTTTTGGGCGAATTTAAGCTTTTTTTACAAATTTACGCAAGTCCAGGAAAGCGTCTATCTAGCACCCCTTTGACCTGTTCTAACCAGACCTTTCGCTCAGCTTCGTCACTGTCTGCGACCACTCTAAACATCAGCCGCTCAAAGGTTTTCACGCCGCAAAAATCAAAAATGCAGCTTTTCCAAATTCTTTCCAGCGGATCGCCGAATATCTCGTTTTCTCTGGTCTCTGGGGTATTGGATGTGTTAAAGACTACGGCGGCTTCAGCTTTTAAAAGCCCTATCGGAAGCCCGCCGCCATTATCGCCCGGCGCAAAATCGTAGGCTACTCCTTGCCTTAGCACACGGTCAATCCAGCCCTTTAGGATGGCTGGCGGCTCGCCCCACCAATTTGGATGAACGATCACGATGCCGTGGGCGCTTACGATATCTTTTTGATGCGCCTTTAACAGCTCGTCGTCGCTGTCGTCGCTAACGAGCTCAGTGCCGCTAAGGATCGGGTTAAAATTCTCCTTATATAGATCATGAAATTTAACCTCGTAGCCGCTATTTTGCAGCTTTTCTGCTGCTACGTTTGCAATAGCCGCATTTAGACTTCTCTCGTAAGGATGCGCTAAAATGATGCAGATTTGTTTCATCTTATTCCCACTCTATCGTTGCAGGTGGTTTGCTCGAGATGTCGTAAACTACGCGGTTGATGCCGTCTATTTCGTTTATGATGCGGCGAGAGACGTTTTCTAGCAGATCATACGGCAAGCGCGAGAAGCTAGCCGTCATGCCGTCGCTAGCGTCCACTACGCGCACGCACACGGCGTTTTCGTAGGTGCGGTTATCGCCCATGACGCCCACTGAGTGCACGTTTAGCAGTACGCAAAACGCTTGCCACGTTTTGTTGTACCAGCCGCTTGATTTTAGCTCGTCGCGTAGGATCACGTCGGCTTTGCGCAGGAGTTCTAGGCTCGGCGTATTTACCTCACCCATTATGCGGATCGCAAGGCCCGGACCGGGGAATGGATGACGGAACACGAGCTCTCGCGAAAGGCCAAGCTCAAGGCCTAGCTGGCGCACCTCGTCTTTAAAGATTTCTCTCAAAGGCTCGATTAGCTCAAAGCTCATCCAATCAGGCAGCCCGCCCACATTGTGGTGACTTTTTATCGTCTTGCTCGAGCCTACGACCGAGCTTTCGATGATGTCGGTATAGAGCGTGCCTTGGGCTAAAAATTTGACGTTATCGTGCTTTTTGGCCTCTTTTTCAAAAATTTCGATAAAAGTTTCGCCGATGATCTTGCGTTTTTTTTCGGGATCTGTTACGCCGGCAAGCCTTTCTAGGAAAGTTTTACTCGCGTCTATGCTAACCAGCTCTACGCCAAGCTTAGTTCTAAAAGTCGCCTCGACCTGCTCGCGCTCGCCCGTTCTAAGTAGTCCGTTATCGACGAAAACCAGGATCAAATTTTGCGGTATCGCAGCGGCCAAAAGCGCGGCGGTGACGGAGCTATCTACGCCTCCGCTAACGGCGCAAAGGACTTTTTTGTTACCTACGGTTTCTTTGATTTTGGCGATCTGAATTTTAGCAAAACTGCCCATGTTCCACGTGCTTTCGCACTCGCAGATATATTTGGCGAAATTTTTTAAAATTTGAGTACCGAACTCGCTGTGCTGCACCTCTGGATGAAACTGCAAAGCGTAAAATTTGCGCGTGTCGTCGCCAAATACACAATAAGGCGAATTTTCGCTCGTCGCCAACGCCTCAAAACCGTTTGGTAAATTTTTTACGAAGTCGGAGTGGCTCATCCAAACGATCTGTTTTTGGGGTAAATCTGTAAAAAGTCGGTGCGCCTTAGTCACGGTTAGCTCGGCTTTGCCGTACTCCTTGTGTGATGCCGGAGCGACCTGGGCGCCAAATTTGTGCGCCAAAAGCTGCATACCGTAGCAAATGCCCAAAATCGGCAGTTTTAGCTTAAACACACCCTCATCGCAAAAATACGCATCAGGAGCATAAACGCTAGCAGGACCGCCACTTAGGATTATGCCTTTTGGTTTTTTTGCTTTGATCTCCTCAACCTTGACGTTAAAAGGCAAAATTTCGGTATAAACGCCTTGTTCGCGCAGACGCCTAGCGATGAGCTGAGTATACTGCGAACCAAAATCCAAAACTATTATCGTGTTATTCATGCCCGCCCTTTAAAAATATAAATGCAAAATTTCAAACTGCATGTACCAAATCGCCACGGATACTACGTAGCCGACTACTACAGTCCAAGCAAGCCTCATATGCGCGCCGAAGGTATAGATGCCCTTTAGTTTACCCATTACACCAACGCCCGCAGCCGAGCCGAAGCTAATCATCGAGCCGCCTATACCCGCGGTTAGCGTTACCAAAAGCCACTGGCTTAAGCTCTCGCCCGCATCTGCGCCCATCATAGGATTTGCTTTTAGCACGGCGGACATAACAGGGACGTTATCCACGATAGCAGATAGGAAGCCCACGCCGATATTTACGGTAGTGGCACCGAATTTATCGTAAAGCGAAACGGCATAGTTTAAAAATCCGACGAAGTGTAGCGCGCCGACGGCGGCAAGGATACCGAAGAAGAAGAAAAGCGTGTTGTTTTCGATTTTTGACATATAGTGAAAGACGTGCATCGGCTCTTCGTTTTTATTTGTTTTTTTGTAGATGTAAGTGTAAAGGCTAAGAAGCGAGAAGCCAAACATCATGCCCCACATCGCAGGTAGGTGGAAAAGCTGATGC